>NZ_JBFAYB010000002.1:0-281273 GCF_040681075.1 Streptomyces sp. NPDC051907
GTCGGGTGGGAGTCGTTTAATCGCGCCAGTGTCGCGGCCCTGCGACGCCGGGACGGCAGCGAGGGGTCGACGATGACCCCGGCGCCCTCGCCGGGAGCAGGTTCCAGCCACGGATCTTCCCGGCAACCCGGGCCAGGCGACGGCCGCCGGGGCCCACGTCTATGGAGAAGAGCGATTCGTCTGGCTTGGCGTCGTCGCCGCCCCACCGGACGATGCCTTCGAGGTCGGCGAGGATGTCGCGTATCACGTGCTCCTGGTGCGGGAAGAACCCGCCCTTCGCCCCGGCGGACAGTGGCCGGGGGCGGATCTGTACGGCGGGTTCCCGAAGCCTGGTCGCTCTCGGCCAGGCCCTTGCGGACCTCGCCCAGGGAACGCCAGCCGATGACGTCGCCCGTGCGGAACTCGTCGATCTCGTACCGGAAGCGGCGGATCACATGAACGAGGACGGCTACCACGTCCCCGATGCGTACGGCTGCCCTCATACCGACTCCGGCGACGGGCCGGCTCCAGACAGAGACACCGTCGTCGACGGCTTTCTCCATCTCCCAGCCGTTCGCACTCGGCCTGCCAGCAAGGACGCGGCACCGGTCAGGGTTCGCGGACGCTCCCGCAGCTCGGGCGGGGATGCCACGAGTGTGACTGCGGTCGTCGCGCGGTGGTGCCGGCAGCAGCGCCGCACTGTGCTGAGGATGGTGCGGCGCGAGAGATCAGAAGTCATGCCTGACTCCGATTCAGGTCAAGAGCGCACGGGCGGCCAGGAGCAGGACGTACGGGACAGGAATGAGAGCCGTGGCCTTCAGCCATGGGGCGAGGGGCTTGTCGCGGTGCAGCGGGATCAGCACGTCGACGACGAGGACCATCAGCAGGACCAAGCCGCCGACTACGGCCAGGACAAGCGTGGCCAGACCGGTCTGGTCGCGATCGGCTCCGCACACCTCGACGATGGTGGAGGGCTCCGTGTCGAAGGATGCGCCTGCGAACCAGTGGTGGTCGGCGAGCCACCACGCGCTGTGCAGTGGAATCACGGCGGGGACGCCGACCAGCAGATTGGCCCAGCATGCTACTCGCATCCGCAGAGACCCCCTCGCTGTCCGAGGCACTTCCGCATCGGCGCACAGTACTTGTCGTCAATCAACCGGCGGTCGAGGCTCTCGTACCCCGCCACGAGCGCGCAGCAAACGCACTTCGGGTGACGGCCTCACTGGAGACGACCCGCCGCGGTGGTGTTGACCGGAGTGCAGCGAGCACCGGGCAGACGGGGTGGTGGGGGTGCCATGAGAGCCGACCGGTCTGGCCCCAGGCCTCACACGGCAGTCGCCCGCCGCATCGCGTCGTGCGGCCGCAGCAGCCTGTTGCCAGCCTCCAACGCCGCCCGCGCATCGTCCGCGTGGGTGGGGACTTCCGGCGAGACGGGCCGGTCTGGCGGGCTGGTCGAGGATTTCTTGCAGTCAACTGCCAAGGGGCGGCTGTTCAGTCTGAGCAGAGGGCGGCGATGCGGGGCAGCCGGGGCGCAATCCTGTCGTGGTCGTCGAAGTCGAAGTCCCAGGAGGGATCGAGTTCCGGGCAGTCGACGGTGAAGGCATCGCTGGGCAGCTCCATGCCGGTTGCCGTCTCGTAGGCGTCCCAGGCGATGCTCAGGATCTGCTCGCCTTCCAGCGCGTCGCCCCCGGCTGCTGCCGCGTGGACGGCAGGCAGGTCGGCGAGGCGGTCGGCGTCTGCCATGACCTGCTCGAACACCGTGCGGCCCTGAGCTATCAGCCAGCCGCGGAAGTAGTCAAAGCCGTCGTCGGAGCATCCACCGTTGACCAGGTAGGCGGCAGCCCAGAGAGGAGCTCGATATGAGGCAGACATCAGATCCCACAGGATCTGCTGGGCGGCGATGATCTGTCGGGGCTCATACGCAGACAGGATTGCGGTGGCCTGCTCGGCGACGCCGTCGACATCCGCCGCATCGCCGGCTCGGCCACGAGCTCGGTCGATCAGACGCCCGAACTGTTCGATGTCCATGACGGCACAGCATGACACCCGGGTCGGACAACCCCCGGGGACTCCACTCCCGACCTCGGACCACCCGCTCCGCCGATGACACCTCCAAACCATGACGAGAGCCCGCCAGCCTCCCAAGACGCCACCCATCCACCGCCTCACAACCCCGCCAGACGGTGAACAGGCCAGACGACGCCTGCTGAAGGCGTCAAGCCCGCTACTCGCCGACAGTCCCGGCGTTGTTCCTGCTATGAACGACCCACCGAAGAATCACCATCCCCGCGGGCGCGGGGAGCAGGCATGCATGAAGGCGAGTGGGGCTGCGCGATTTCATAGTGGGCAAGTTTCTGGTCCGGCCGGGCGTGCCAGGATCTTCGGCATACCCACGCAGGGGTGGCCTGTGACGACGGTTGATCCGTCCGGGTGAGCGCGGGCCCACGGCGCTTGGAGGTCCATCCAGCCGGTCCCGGCCGGCCCACCCCCGATCCTGGACGATCCGCACCACTGCCGAGTCGCCCCATCGTCCGGCGGCCGATCGTAGGCGTGGCAGGGAACCGGCCAGGTGTCGCCGGGGCCGTCACCGACGGCTGAGGGTGCCATCGTGTGCCGACACCGGGCGCCCAGAGCACTGTCAATCGCGAGCGGTGTTGCGGAGGTCTCGCAAAGCGGAGCCGAGTGCACGCAGCGCCGGCGTCGCGGCGGCGAGTGCGGCACGGTCGTCGGCGGGCAGTGCAGCCAGGGCATCGGCGAACAGGGCAGCCCAGGCATTCTCAATCCGCGCCATTCCGTGCTGGGCATCCAGCGTCGGGTACAGCTGAACGGCTCGACGGTCCTGAGGATCGGTCTCGCGGCGGATCAAGCCCTGGGCGACCAGGCCTCGCACGGCTGTGCTGGCGTTGCTCCCCTGCAGCCCGAGTTCGCGCGCGAGCGCGCCCGTTCCCGTGCCCGGGGAATCCAACACATAGCGCAGGACCTCCAGCTCCGACGGCGGTAGCGGAAGCAGTCCCGCCTCGTCGACCCCTTGCAGCCGCAGGACTCGAGCGAGGGCATAGATCGCGGGGGTCAGCTGCCTGGCGTCGCGCAGCAGCGCATGGTCGTGGAGTTCGGCATCGCCCTTGGTCACTCTCCCATCCTAGCTTTTCCTATAGCTATATATCTATAGTCGTTGCGCCTGCCGTCCCTTCCTCACCCGGAGCGACCATGACCTCCCAAGCCCCCACCCAAGCCGGCCAGTCGGCGCCGAAGCCGACGCCCCCGTCCCCACCGGGCCCCCTTACCGCAACCCTCGCGCTGCTGTCCTTCGTGATCCCACTGTCCACGGACATGTACCTCCCGGGCTTTCCGGCCATGGCCCGGGATCTGTCCACGGACGCCGCCGGCGTCCAACTCACCCTCACAGCCTTCCTCTTCGGGCTCGCCGCCGGCCAGCTCGTACTCGGCCCCCTCTCCGACCGGTACGGACGCCGCAAGCCGATCCTCGTAGGAACCGGCATCTGCACATTGGTCACGGCTCTGTGCGCAGTCGCCCCCTCGCTCGAGCTCCTGACCGGCCTGCGATTCCTCATGGGATTCAGCGGGGCTGCAGCTGTAGTCGTCGGCCGGGCCGTGGTCTCAGACGTCGCGTCCGGCACGGCCGCCGCGAGGATCTTCGGCATGCTGATGGCCCTGGGCGGCATCGCCCCCATCGTGGCGCCGCTGGCCGGCGGGGCAATAGTGAACGGCTCCGGCGGCTGGCGCACGGTCTTCTGGGTACTGGCCGGCGCGACCGCGCTCATGCTCCTGGCCGCGCTGCTCCTCGTCCCGGAGAGTCTGCCCCCCGAACACCGACACCCCGGCGGCATCCAGGCCACGCTCAAGGCCGCCGCCTCGGTCCTGACCGACCGCTTCTACCTCGGCTACACACTTGCCTTCTGCTTCGCCAGTGCCACCCTGTTCTGCTACATCGCCGCCTCCCCCTTCCTGCTGCAGAACGTTCTGGGCCTCAGCGTCGGCGAGGCATCCACGGCCTTCTCCGTCGGCGCCCTCACCGCCACCGCCTCCAGCGCCGCCGCTACCCGCCTCGTGAGCCGCTACGGCTCTCGGCTCCTGCTGAACACCGGACTGGCCGCGCTACTGATGTCGAGCGCCGTCGCCCTGCTCGTCACCGCCACCGGAAATCTCAACCGGGTGTGGGCCCTGGGCTTGGTCGGCATCGGCTTCCTCGGCCTCGGGCAGGTCTTCGCCACCGCAACAGCACTCGCCCTCGAACGCGTGCCGCACGCGGCCGGTACCGGTTCCGCAGTGCTCGGCACACTGCAAAGCATCCTCGGCGCGGCCGTCGCTCCGCTAATGGGCATCAAGGGCGGCCACACCGTCGTGCCGCTCTTCCTCGGCATGACCGGCTGCACAATGATCGCCACGCTCGCACTGTGGTTGACCAGGCAAGACCCAGATCGGGCACAACGGAAGCAATAGCCGCACAAGACGGTTGACAGTCGACAGATGAACGAGCCACACGAGCAGACGGCTTTCGCTACACCATCCGGTCTACCCACTTAGGTGATCCGGTCCTTCTCCTGAACCGGCCCCGTTCGGGGCTGCGAGTCTGCCCAGCCGAGAACGTCTTCACAACGCTTCGGTCGTCCGCGCTTGGCCACGACCGGACCGATGATGCGCTGTGGCTGTGTAAGTTCGCGGTTGGTCAGGCTGCGGTGTTGAGGGGGCGGCCGCCCCAACGGATGCCCTTCTCGCTTCGGATGCGGGCGCGGTCCTTGCGCTCGGCGGCCAGGACGTCGCGGTGGCGGGCGTTGGCGTTGCGCCAGCGTAGACAGGCGTGCAGGGCTCGTGTCTGCACGGTGCGGTTGGGGTGGTTGGAGTTGGCGAACTGCCCAGCGGTCCGAAGTGGGCCTCGATGGGGTTGGCCCAAGAGGCGTAGGTCGGGGTGAAGCACAGCTCGACCTCGTGTTTTGTAGCCCAGCGGCGGATGTCGGTGCCTTTATGGGCGGACAGGTTGTCCAGGATCGCGTAGACGGGGGCACCGTCGGGCCGGGCGGCGCGGATCGACTTGAGCGCGGCCAGCGTGTTCGCGGCGCCTTTCTTGCGGCGGTTGACGCCCCACAACATGTCGTCGCCGACCGAGTAGCAGCCGTGGAAGTACCGGACTCCATGGGGGCAGTGGTAGGCGGCCGGCACCCGGTCGGAGCGATTCCGGTCGGCCCAGCCCGAGCCTGCGGTGGACCGGATCCCGAGTGGGCCGAACTCGTCGAACGCGAAGACCCGGTCGGGGAAACGGTCCAGGACGTGCTCGATCCGGTCCAGCTCCGCCTCGCGGTCGGGGTCGGTGGATTCCTTCCAGGTCTTGGTGCGCTGGAAGGTGACTCCACGGCGGGCGAGCAGGCCGCGTAACGCCTCACCCCGGCCCGGGTCCGCCGAGGGTTCAGGAACATCCGCGCCCACCTGCTCTGCCCGGCACATGTTCCTCAACCGACCGGAACCGGACCCGGACGCCCTCCCGGCTCGAAGAACCGGTGGCCCGCCACCCGCTACGACGTCGGCAAGACCGTCAAACGACCCTAAACCCTCAAAGCCATCGGCAAACCCGGTCGCTCCTGGTAGATAGAAAACAAGCTCAGTAAGTGTTTGAGATCCCCGCGAACTGGTGTCCTGTTGGTGCTGCGGGTGGCATGCCATGATCGGGCCCATGTCTGCTGCATCTGCTGTCGATTACTGGCCGGCCTCAATGACCACAAAGCGTCTGCTCTTGCGCCCTGTTGAACTGGCAGATGGATCGGCAATGGCCCGTTTGTGGACTGACCCAGAGGTGCGTCGATACCTCGGTGGGCCAGTTCCGGAAGACGTGGTGAGCGTCCGCCAGGCACGATGTGTCGGAGCCAAAGGGCTGTTCGCCGTGGTGCGGCAGCAAGATGACGAGCTCCTGGGATCAGTTTTCGTGGAGCCAGGAGGTCGAGATGGTCGGACCGAGATCTCGTATCAGCTCGCGCCGGACCACTGGGGTTTCGGCTACGCCCGTGAGGCGGTGGCTGCTGCAGTCAGCTGGGCTCTGGCAGAGATCCCTGCGGAAATGCCGGGGGTGGTCGCTGTGACGCAAGCTGCCAACGAGGGTTCACGACGTCTTCTTGAAGCTCTCGGAGCGTCCTTGGTCGACCACTTCGTCGCGTGGAACGCGCCCCAGGTGATGTATCGCTTCGACCAGTGATTCAGCCGCTGGACTTCCTCGCCCAGTCGGCGCGAGGTCCCTTGCGGGTGAGACGCCGGGTCATGAGTGTGATGAGTGCCCAGGTCAGGCGTGCTTCGGAGTGTTGTGGGAGGCGTTCGTAGTCGCGGACGTTGCGGCGGAAATTCATGATCCAGCCGAGGGTTCGTTCGACTTTCCAGCGCCGTGGCAGGACGACGAAGCCTTTCGCTCCGCGGGGTCGGGAGACCGTTCTGAGGGTCATATGCAGGAATTCGTCGGACCAGTTGGTGAGCTGGCCGGCGTGGGCGGAGTCGGCCCAGACCTGGGTGATCTGCGGTTGCAGGACGCGCAGACGCCAGAGGAGTTCGCGGGCGGCGTCGCGGTCGGTGGTGTCGGCGGGTGTGACGGTGATCATCACCGGGAGGCCGAGGGTGTCGATAGCGATGTGTCTCTTGCGTCCGTTGATTTTCCTCCCGGCGTCGAAGCCGCGGGTGGCTTTGGAGACGGTCTCGGCTCCCTTGACGGACTGGCTGTCAACGATCCACGTCACTGGCCAGGCGCATCGTCCCTGGCCAATGCGGGATCTGTCGGCGGAGCTGATCGCGCAGGAAGGCGATGACGCCGCGTCGGTGCCAGGCGGCGAAGGGGTAGTAGACGGTCTGCCAGGGCGTTCTGTGGAATCAACTGTGTTAAGTGGGTGCTGGTGGGAGTGTTGTCAGTGGGATCGGCTTGGATGGATCCGTGTCTGTCTATGAGCTCACTCGTCAGCTGCCGGAGATCTCGATCATTCGGGATCGCTCCCGTGCCATGGCTGTCCTCGACTCCATCATGAGCCCGGAGTGGGAGTCGCGGTTCTACTCGTTCGACTCTCAGTGGTCGCCGGCCGAGGAGATGGCCTCTATGCGCGATGGCTGCGGCAATGACTACTCGATCGTCTTCTCTCCAGCGGGTGCGTTTTGCCGCGGGTTCGATCACGAGTCGCCGATGAGCCCGCATCGGGTCACGCCTCCGGTTCCGTGGCCAGGGCTGTTCGATGGAGTGCCGGCGGCGTTTCTCCACCACGTCTCGGAACCCGCGTTCAGCGGGCCCGACGGAACACCACGGGCAACCGTATGCTTCTGGCGTGAACAGGCTGACTCCGAGTGGAGGGCCGGGACCATCGAGGCCCTGCCTGCGGGTGTAGAGGACGGCGACAGCGCGGAGTGGCTGTTCGACGTCTTGGTGGATGGCCGTCCCGAGGCGTATCAGCAGTTTGCAGAGGAGTACTACGAGGTCGCGGTGGACATCGAGGCCGTCCGTCACGTCTATGCCCTGCAGCCTCTTACTCAGGACGTGGTCTCTGCGTTGAACCTGGGCGTCGACCTTGCTGACCTGGCCGAGGATCTGACGCAGATCGGTTATCCCGTCCCGGGGCCAGCTTCTGGCCCCGGGACCGCGTGATCACTGGGCGGGTCCGCGTCTCACCTCGACCACAGGCAGCAGGGTCGCGGTGGCTGGGATGCCGATCTGCCGTGGTGTCGGCCCAGCCGGAGTCGGGACGTCGGTGAGTCGTTCGAGGAGTTGGTCAAGGGCGGTCTGCCCGTCGTCGACGGCGGCGCGTTCATCGTCGGTGCGTGGGATATTGGCCAGCATCCTCGGCAAGTTGTCTTTCGCCTCCAGCAGTTGCCCCTTGCTGGATTCTTTTGGGGTGTAGAAGTCGCAGCGTGCGCAGGCCATCCGGTTCTGGCACTGCTCGAAGAAGGTGTATGTGCATAGTCCGTGTCCCAGGTCGTAGTACTGCCAGGGCTCACCTGCCGCGGCGGCCCCGGAGGTGACCGCGTCGCGGTCGACGAGGACTTCGATGGTGCGTACGTTTCTGGCGAAGTAGCCGGCGTCGTTGTAGGCCCTGGCCAGGGTGTTCGGGGGTGAGCTTCGCATAGTGCGTGGTCGCCTCGGGAGTCTGGTGGCCCAACCATTCCTGCAGCTCGAAGAGGGTCATGGGCTCCGTGGCGTTGTAGAGCTGGCTGGCGACCGTGGACCGGGCCCGGTGGCTAGTGATGCTGCCGCGGACAACGGCGTTGGGGACGCCGGCCTTGCGGCAGAGCATCGGGATGATCGCCGTGTTGATGTAGTGCTTTGCGACCCGGTTGGCGCGGTGGGCGAACAGGAAGTCGGCGTACTCGTTGGTCTTGCGGTCGAGCATCCGCGGCTGAGCGGGTCTGACGGCCTGCCACGCCTCGATTGCTTGGCCCAGGAGTGGGTCGACGGGCATGGTGAACGCTGTGCCGGTCTTGTGGGTCGGCACGTCCAGCAGGCAGACGGCGTCGCGAGCGAGGACCTCTCCGGAGTCGCCGGGGATGGGCAGACCGTCGTGCTGCCAGCGGATGCAGCCCACCCGGAGGCGGGCGATCTCGTCGCTGGACGACTTCCTCGGCCCCATAGAGATCCCCGGCCAGCTCGGGGCAGACGAGCAGGGCATCGGTGATCATCGTGTCCTGCCGCTGCACGTAGCCCTCGGGCGACAACCCCAGCTCCAGCGAGGCTCCCATGGAAACCCCCCATGCCGCGACTTCAGGATCGCCGCTCCAGTTCACCCGCACCGAAACCCCCTCCCTGCGTGCGAGGCCGCGGATGTCCGTGCACGCCTCGGACGGCACACGGGCGATCAGCTCGACGTCCCCCAGCCGCACCAGCGGTCCGTCCATCGCATCGATCGCCACCGCGACCAGGTCGGCGTCCTCCCCGTAGACCGCGGTCACACCCCAGTCGCCGTAACTGCCCCATCCCAGCCCGCTGCCGAGGCCCTGCGAGACGTAGGCGACTGCCCCGTCCAAAGCCGTCGCCACCTGATCGCAGCTCATCCCGAACCGCAACGGCCCCACCCCGACCATCGGCTCAAGCACCCACTTGGCCCGCGCCCCGGGCCTCCTGTTCCACCAAGGCATGTCAACCCCAACGATCGCTTCGAGCAGCTTCGGCACATCCTGCCGGTGATCTTGTCGGCCACCCTAGGCACAGCCTCTGACAACGCGTTCGTCGACGACATCGCTCGCACGGTGGGGAACACGAGCTGGTCTGTCGAGCGAAGCAGACAACCATAGGGCTTTCAGGGAGCCCCGACGGCGGACGATCAACTCCTCAGGCAACCGCCCACGACCAGTGCGAGCACCCCGAGAGAGGTCAACACCAGCCCTTTGTCTGCGGCTTCAAGTCGACGGAGGCTCACTGCACCTCTGCTGTGCACCGAGACGTCAGTGGTCGTGTCTAGGCTGGCCCGCGTGAACGTCGACGATCTTGTATGGCAGGAAGACAGCTGCGGCGGAGTCTCTCCGCGGACAGTGGACTTGCTTCTCGAACACGGCCACCTGGACCTGGTCGTGCAGGCTGCAGGCGAGCGGGACGACTGGTTCTGCGCGCGGGCGGCAGCGCGTGAACTGTGCGTGGGAGGAGAGTTCGAGCGGGCCTGGGCGGTGATGAAGCCGTTCGCAGAGACCGGATGGCTGCCAGCCGTGTCGGCGGGCGCCGATGTCCTGCTCCAGTGGGGCCGTACCGAGGAGGCACTGACACTGGCGCGCCCGGACGGCGCGAGAGAGACGGGCGAAGCGTGCAGGAGGTACGCCGAAGTCCTGATGAGAGCCGGGCGGGCGGATGAGACGATCACGGTGCTCACGCCTCACCTCATGGATGACAGAGTGCTCTCGTTCCTGGTGGAGATGACCGAGGGACAGGGGCGGGACGAATCGGTCCTTCAACTGCTCACCCCGCTCGCTGAGGAGGCCCGGCAGAGGCCGGCCGAAGACCGGACACTCGCGCTGTGGCGGGCTCTGGACCTGCAGGCCGAGGTCCTGGAAAGGTCCGGCCGGCCAGAGCAGGCGATCCTGCTCCTCGGCGCGGACGTGGCCGGGCACCGAGAGGGTCCCGAGATCACGGTCGCGTCCTACGCAGCCCTCGTCGCCCGGCACGGACGACTCGAGGAACTGCGCCAGATGGCCGTCGGCGATCACGCATACGCAGCCTTCCCGCCCTTGGTGAAGGCGCTCGAACAGGCAGGGCGGGCATACGAGGCCGAGACGCTCCTGCGCGAATACATCCTCGCCGTCGACTGGCCGGGCAACTATCAGTGCCTCCTCATGGAACTGCTGGCCCGGCAGGGACGGATCGACGACGCCGTCGAGGCGGTGCGGCCCACATTCGACGATCACTGGAACGGCCTGCTGCAGGCCGCGGTGATGCTGCTCGCCGAGCACGGACGCCACGATCGGGCGCTGCAGCTCCTGGAGGAACGCAGCCCGGAGTTCCTTGAAGAGTGTGGGCACTGGGTTCCGTCCAACCGGTGGTGGCTGATGGGCGAGTCGGGGCGCAGCCGCGACGCAATCGCGGAGATCGAGGCGGCACCCGAGCTGGAACCGGATGAGCGGGATGCCACGATCGCCTGGCTGCTGGCACAGGACGGCCGGCTGGACGAGGCGATCGATCTGCTCGCCTCGTGCGGGGGACGCCACGCTACGGACCTCGCCGGACTCCTGATCAGGCAGAACCGGCCTGCCGAGGCGATCGCAGCCATCCCCAGCGTCGCCGCACAGCGGGAGGAAGAAGTGCGGCGGTGGGGCGCCCGGAGCAGCAAGGGAGACAGCGGGGCTTGCACCGGCGAGTGCAGCAGCAAGGAAGACGACGAGGGGCATACCGACGATCCGCGGTTCTAGGGCCGCATTCGCCAGCCCCGCATCACGGACCTCGGCGGCCGGCCATCACGGCTAGGCAGTTTCTTACGGATCACCGCACTGCTCCGAGCTGTCGATGCTGTGATGGCTTCATGCGACCTGAGCATTGTGTGACCCGGAACCACATCGAGGTGTGGCATGAACGTGCGCTGCCGTCGGGACCAGAACGGGTCGGGTTCTGGGCTGTGCTGCGTGGTTCGTTCCTGCCGATCCTTGTCTGGACGGGCGTCGCCTCTTTCGCGTACGTCGTCTACAACCCGCTCGCAGCGATGGGCCTCGGTGGGCTCTTCGCGCTGTCGTTCATCGTGGGGTTCGGGCTCCGCCGCAGGGCAAGGCACTCGGTTCGCTGCAGCGTCTACGGTGCGCTGGGCGGAGTGCTCGACAAGTCCATGGCCGGGTTCTGAAGCGTTGCCGCGGAGGGGAGGCAGGTCCTGCTTCGGGACTTGCCGAGTCTCAGCAGGTGTCCTGCCTCACATGAGTCGGGGCAGTCTCGATCATCTCAGGGCAACTGGGCAGGCGTCTCAGTCTTCTCGGGGCGCACAGACTCGGAGGCCAAGCAGCCGATCCCAGCCTTCAACAGGGCTGGGATCGGCTGCTTTAGCCCGGGGCCCGGTACCGGTGGCACAGTGACGGCATGGACCGCGTCCTCGTGCCTAGGCGACGCGGCGGCCGGGCGGCGCGATCAGCGATCGTGGAGAAGGGCGACCGCTTCGGCGAAGTCGGCATGCGCGGGTTCGAAGGATCGTGCCGCGACGAGGAACATCGACCGGTCGGTGAGGGCGCGGGCGAGGCGTGCGTGGTTGTCGGGCAGGCGGCGGGCGAGCGTCACACCCTCGTCGAAGTACGGCGTGAACCGGTCCTTGAACAGGTAGGGGTGGTCGCCTTCGCGGACGGCCGCGCGGATGCCGATCCTGCGTTGGACGTCGACCAGCTCGGGCAGCCGATCGGCCTCGCGCAGTCTCGCCGCCTCCGCTTCGAGGCCCGGCAGCATGCCGAGAAAACCTTCCCGCACGTCGCGCGACCATCGGAGCTCCGTGCCGAACGGCGGCATCGGCGACTCGGGGCTCGCGGCGGGTTCGGCTGCCCGCCCCGACAGGACGAAGAGCGTCCTCCACCACCCGAGGATGCAACTCCAGTTCTTCGGCTCGCCCGTGGTCGCGAGCTCCTCCAGGACACACAGAGCCTCTCGCCGGGCGGCCGCAGCACTCGCCTCATCCCCGACGGCCTCCCGCATCCGGGAGAAGTGAACCAACTCCCAGGTGAGAATCGCCAGAGCGGTGCGCTGTTCCGCCACCTTGCGCCGGGTCTCCTCAAGGAGCTCGCGGAAGACGGCTGATGCGGCGTCGTGCAGCCCGGCGCCCTCCAGGTTCGCCGCCCACTGGACCATGTTCCAGAAGGAGTGCTCCCGGATTCCGTTCCGGGCGGCCTCTTCGTCGAGCTTTGCGGCCTCCCTGAAGTGCCCCTCCTCGGCCAGAACGCTCGCCAAGGGCTCGCTTCGGCCGGCCTCGGCCAGCTCCTCACAGATTGCGCGTCCTTCCACCCTGTGCCCGAGGGCGAACAAGGAAGCCTGATAGGCGTCCAGGGCCCGGTGCAACCGCTCCGCCCGGTTCGGCGCCCCGACCTCTATCCTGCGAGCGGCCCGGGAAGCCTCCGCGGCGAGCGCGAGGTCCACCTTCGGATCCCGGCTCTCGTAGCGCAGCCCGAGCAGGGCGTCGACCAACTTCGGCATGTACGCCTTTGGACTCACCTCGGCCAGAACCCGGTACGCGCCGACCAGTTCGGCCTGACTCGGCCGTCCGGACCCCAGCAGCAGCACGCGGGCCCGAAGCACCGCGTCGTGATCGATCGTCACCATTCCCCCTATCTGCGGATGACGCACGAAGGAGATTCTGAGTGGCGGGGAACGGACCGGACAAGCCTCGCGAACTGTGCGTTCCGTCCTACGCAAAACGGCGCTGACCTGTCATGATGGACATGCTTTCGTCCTGAATCCACGAGCGTCCTGAATCCACGAGCGGGGAGCCGCACCGGACGCCTCCCGCACAGCACACAATGGGGCCGCATCCGGCACGGCCTGCGTCTCGGGCAGCGGTTGACCGGGCGGGTGAGCCGGGTTCCGACGTCCACTACGGCTGCACCCCATACCACGCTCGTGCTGCCGTGCCCCGAGATCGTAGAGACGAAACGACGACCCTCGTCTCAACCAATCTGGGGCACCGCAGGTCAAAGCCATGCTCTTCCTCCGTTGTCGGTGGCGGTGCCTAGGGTGCACTGCCATGGACGCTGCTGATCTCGACTACCGGGCCCGGGCCTTGTCCGAGACACCAGCCTCGGCGGCGACGGGCGAGATCGGACGGGTACGGCAGCGCTCCACAAGCCACCGGCGTCCCTCGATGTTCAAAGGAGCGTTCGCATGTGTCACCGCAGCACCTCGGTACTCCGGCCGGCCGTGACGACGGTGAGGAGGGGGAACGCGATGAGCATCGCGACCGCGACGAGAAGTCCGCTCGCCCAGAGCGGCCCGAGGACACCGGCTTCAGTGCCGAGGGTGGCCGCAGCCACAGCGGGGCCGACGGCGGCACCCACGTTGAGCGCCGCCGTCGCATACGAACCGGCCATCGTGGGGGCTCCCGCGGCCTCGTAGAGGACCCGTGTAATCAGCGTGCTGCCCAGCGCGAACGACAGCGCGCCCTGCACGAACACGAGGGTGAACAGGGCAATCGGCTCGTTGGCCAGCATCGCCAGAGCCGGCCAGCCGATGAGCAGCAACGGACCGCCGACCGCGACGACCGGACCGGGACTTCGGTCGGACAGCCGTCCGGCGACGGTGACGCCCACGAGGGAACCGGCGCCGAAGAGCACCAGAGCGACAGAGACCCACAACTCGCCCAGCCCGGCGCTGTCGGTCACCACGGGGGCAAGAAAGGTGAGGCTGCCGAAGGTCGCCGCGTTCACCAGCGCTCCGAGCAGCATCACCAGGATCAACCGCGGCCGGGCAAGCTGGGCGAGCTCCGCTCGCAACGCCGGCCTGCCAGTCGCCTCATCCTCACCGCGTCCTGCTGGGATGCCTTTCAGGATGCCGAGAGAGGCAGGCAGGCAGAGAACAGCGACGGCCCAGAAGGTGGCCCGCCAGCCGAGTGCCGTGCCGAGCACCGACCCACCAGGGACACCGGCGATCGTGGCCACCGTCGTGCCCGACAGCAGCACGGCCAGCGCCCGTCCCTTCCTGTCGGGTGAGACGAGCCCGGCCGCAGCCGTCAGAGCGACGGCGAGGAACCCCGCGTTCGTGATCGCGGCGACGACCCGGGTAGCGAACAGGATGGGGAAGCTCGTTGTGACGGCGCCCAAGACGTGAGCTGCCGCGAACACGAGGACGAACCCGAGAAGGACCGGGCGCCTGGGCCAGTTGCGGGCAAGCGCGGCCACCAGGGGAGCGCCGACGATCATGCCGATCGCGAAAGCCGAGGTGAGCACGCCTGCTGTCCCGACGGTGACGTCAAAATCCGAGGCGATGTCCGGCAAGAGGCCGGCGAGCATGAACTCCGAGGTGCCCATGGCGAAGACCGCCAGGGCAAGCAGGTACAGCGGGAGAGGCATCGAGTGGCTCCGAGGTGAGGAGAGGCACGAGAAGGTCATCTCGTCACCGCGGCCAGCCCCGAGCGCACATTCGTCCCACCGCAGAAGGCGGCGCGACGACAGGGCTACGAGCTCAGTGGTGCAGGGGGCTGACGGCGTGACCGAAAGCCCCCACCTTGTCTGACTCAGGACTCGACATGGCTCGCACGCTACCCGACCGATGCACGTCGAAGCATTCTGGTTTTACAGGCATCGGCCTGCGTCACCAACGTCCTGTCCCGCAACATCTAGTAGCGGATGAGCGGACCGCCGGCCGCCCGTGGAGGGGCAGTGCCGCGCAGTGGCTTCGGGCGGCGGCCGGGGGAAGGTAGAAGGCTCAAGGGCAAGCCCCGCCAGCCTGAAGGGACGTGTTGGGGACCGTGCGCTCAGGCGGGCAAGGGACTGAGGGAGCCGGTGACCGCGGCGATCAAGGTTCGCCCAACCCGGCTGATCCGCCCGGGAGCTGGGGCCAGTCGAGCGGTTCTCGTGCCCAGCCCCGGGGTCTGTGCGTGGGCAGTGGTTCCCGTCTGGGCAACGGCCAGGAGGACCAGTACCGACCGCGTCCACGAACAGGGTGCGGCCCGCGGCATGCAACCGCGCGATCCTCAGCTCGATCCCCGGAATAAGGACGTCCGACAGCTCACGCAACCCCCTACAGAAGTTGTGCCGCGACGAGACGATCCGGCATGCCTGCCGCCGAGCTCGTGGTCAGTACGGGCGCTGGATGCCGTGAGCCTCCAACGCGCTCTCGTAGCGGCCCAGCAATTCGTCGAAGTCGGCCAGGAGGACGGTGGCGGCCTCGTGAGCGTCATGGACGTCGCCCTGGGCGCAGGCCTCCACGATCTCGGCGACGTCGCCGCGGATGATCGACAGCGAGTCACCCTGGATCAGCACCCCCGGGAAGCGACGTGGGGGCAAGCGGACAACCGCGTCGTTGCCCGGATCCGTGAGCAGCTCAGCCTCAATGCGTTCCATCGGGCTACCCAACAGCAGACGCCATACCTCATCCAACCGTAGCCGTCACGAAAGCGCGGTCACAGCCGCATCCTTACCCGCCCGTGATCTCACGGGATTCGAGTCGAGCAGCGTCAGTAGAGCTGCTTGGGCTAGAAGGGGGGCTGCCAGTCATGCCAGTTCGGCGCGTAGCCAGGCGGGGGCCAGTGCTCTGAATGACCGGGGTACATCCACTGACGGCCTACCCACTCGCATTCCGGGATCGCGCCTTCCCAGTCGTCGGTGCAGCGGTCGGCCCAGGCCCGGCCCACCATAACCGGCCGGGTCACCACGTTTCCGGCGGCCTCTTGTACCCGCACGACGAGACCGAGCCCGTTGGCTCCGGGGTTTCCTCGCGGACCGTACCTCACATCGAGCACCCCACAATCGTGAGCATGCAGGAGGAACCGCTCTAGATCGGCCGGAACGCAAGCGGTCAACGCTCGTCCCCAGAGCGTCATCTGGGGGCCATGCACTGCGTCGACCGCGACGCAGAAGAGCAGGCCGTCGGCGAAGTAGGCATACACGGCGGGCTCCGCCGGCCCAGTACCGAACTCCACACCCAGGATTTCCCGAAACGATGGGTCAGCCTGGAACCGACGCAGTTCGGCCATGCCGGGCAGCACTGCGGCGACCTCAGCGATAGGCATGCCGAAACACAGCGGCCCGACGCCTTCCAGGGGCATCAGCTCCCAGTCGACCCGCGCCGGCCTCTTCACAGCATCTTGAGACTCTGCTACCGCCATCTGTTCACCCGCCCCCGCCCATGCACCGAGCCTCCCCACTTCTCGGCGCTCTACATCACCCTGGCATTACACCAGGCCCAAGATCGTTCACGGAACTCCGGTCAGAGCCAGAATCCGAGATCGGCATCAACTCAACTCGGCCGAAGGCATCTGGTCGTTGGCCGACCGACATCGGCGACTTCGCCGCCGCCGACCTCGGCGAGATCACCCGCGGACGCCAGGCGCCGGCTCAAGCAGATCCAGTACCGGCCTCACGTGATCGACGGCGGCCCTGCAAAACCGGCTTGGCCCTCGGGTCGTGATCGTCAGAAGTAGCCGAAGAAGCGGTGCCACCAACTGGGGCGCTGGATGTGCCGGGGCAGCCGGCTCGGCCCGTCGTAGTCGCGCTCCAGCAGCTCCTCGGCAACAACCGTGTACCCGAGGTCGGCCAACGCCCGATTGACCTTGGCGAGATCAGCGGCGTCCAGCTCGCCTTCGGCTCGGGCCTCTCCGGTGCCGAGAAAGGCTCCGGGGTTGTCTGCACAGACCAGGGCGAGCGACCCGAACTTGCTCACGCAGACCACGATCCGAGTCCCGCAGACGGTTGCCTCCGCGGGCACGACGACGCGTCCGTACTCGCTGGAGTCCTGGGTGTCCGGCTCAGCAACGCACCGGGCTGTGAAGTCGCCCTCGAGCCGTGCCACCAGGCGGTCGAACAGAACAGCGGTCTCACTGCGGTTGTAGTCTCGCGGCCGCTCCAGCCATGTGGGGTCGTCGAGCCCCCGCAGCAAGGTCAACAGATCCGCTTCGCTCTCCATCACTCGTACATCCTGGCCCGAGAGCTACACCTGGATCCACACGTATTCGGTCGTCCGCGCCCGCCCGACCCGGGCCCCGACAACACCCATGCACATTCAGTCGCGCAGGCTTTCCCGATCACCAGAGTGCGGCCCACCGATCTCCGCATCCGACTGCGGGAACGCGTCGACGTCGTAGTGCGGCTCCAGGAACAGTCCTCTGTACTGCGGCCGCGGATCGGCTGCGGCCATGGCAGCCTTCGCCTCCTGGTGCCGTCGCTGCTGCTGAACCGCAATGGTGGTCATGTGCATTCCCCTCCCGTGGCGTGCAGCTCGCGCGCAGACTGGCCTGCCGGCCTCGGTCCCGTTGTTGACATGAGGCGCGAGCCAGCCACAGTGATCATAGGCTCCGGCTGACCGGAGAGGGCCGCCTATTGACGTGCAGTCCTTCTCTGGCGGCCGATCGGCCGGCGCGGGGCTGTTCCTGCTCGCGGCGGGCGCTCTCCAGCACCTCTCGCCAGGACACCACACTGGGTCGGCGGCGCAGCAGCGCTCTCCGCTCGCGTTCGGTCATGCCGCCCCACACGCCGAACTCAAGGCGATTGTCGAGGGCTTCGGCGAGGCACTCAATGCGCACGGGGCACCCTGTGCAGACCTCCTTGGCCCGGGTCTGCTGCGCGCTCTCGGCGAACAACCCCTCCGGATCGACGCCCCGGCAAGCTGCCTCCTCGCTCCAGTGGCCCCTGACGCTCGGCATGTCATCATCCCCTCCCCCATCGGCGCTCGGCGACGGTGACGAGCCTATGGTGCTGGTCGTACCGGCCGCAGCGCGGGTGCGTGGCACGCGTCATGGGCGAGTGGCTCCCATGCGGGCGGACCGGTGGTCAGCCGCTCATGGAAGGGGTGAGCAGTGCTCTCAGAACAGTGTCGAGTACTGCTGCGCGCGGCGCGCGAATGGTTCGTGCAGACCCCCTGACTGGCGAGCTCCGCCGGTCTCTCGAGCAGGATGCAGGGCCAGCTCTGAGGCAGCCAGGTGTGCTTGGCGCCCGACGTCCGATGCCGGCGCGCATCCCGTCGGCTGCGCCGGCGTCGTGCAAGGCGGTCCCGACTGACGGAATCCGTGTCCAGGTCAGCCGAGCCGCAGCAGATCGAGGAATAGGACTTCGTGGTCAACGATCAGGCACTGCGCAGGATCTCGGTACAGGGGCACTTCCCCTGCGCGACTTACCTGCTGGACCAACGCGCCGGCGCAGATGGGGCGGGCTGATGCCTTCCCACGGCCTTCTCCGGGAGGCCGGAGGTTCAGAAGAGCGGTTCGGTGCTGCAGCCGCGGGCCCACGGGCCCGCGGCCTGCGGGGCCGGCGAGGGCGCTGCCTCCTGTCCCCAGGCGTTCAAGCCGCGGGCGGCGGCGAACGGTGGGACTCGTCGGCACTGACTGCCAGCACTTCGCGCACCAACGGAGTGAGAACTGCCGGTGCTGGACCAGCTCTGGAGCGTCCAGAAGGGAGACAGCCGCAGCGACGACCGCTTCCTGAACAGCAGCGTCGGCATCGTGAAGGAAGGCCGACACGGCCGAGAAAAGCGCAGGACGCAGTGCCCGAACCTGGACGGATGCCGGGTGTCTGTCCAGACAGAGCCCCAGCCGTGCCATCGTCGCCTCAGCCCCATGGCCGACCGCTTCGGTCACGGATTCCAGCCAGGCCAGCAGGGCCGCACGCACCTGCTTGCGGCCTCCGCCCGGATCGGGAAGGACCGTTGCCGTCGACGGATCCTCGAGTGCCGCTGCGACAAAACAGTGCTGCAGACGCCGTCGCCCTCAACGTCAATGATCGTCACACGCCGAGTCTGCCGGGCCGCCCCCGACAGTGCCTCAACTGCGCTGCCCTGCAGCGGACAGACGGCCCCGAAGCTGGTCACTTACGACCCCGGGGGGAAATGGGGTCCGGACGTGCTGGCCTGCCGCGATACAGCACTCGCTGAATGTAGCCACTGTTTGGGCAGTGGCCCTGGCGTCGAACGGGGCAGAGTGGCCAAGATCGTGAGCCATGCGTGCAGTTGTCTTCGATATGGATGGGACGCTTCTGGACAGCGTCCCCACGGTGTCCCGGGCCTACGCCGACGCGATTCGCTCGCTCGGCGGTCCGCCGGTCTCGCCTGAAGAGGTGGTCGCCAGCTGGCATGTCGGCCACACAAATCTGGTTCTGGCTCACTTTCTCGGCCGCGCCTGCGGCCCCGCCGAGGTCGAGTGCTTCCACGCACACCTGGATCCGGCCGTCACCGAGCTGCGGCCATTCCCTGGCATTGCGGCTTTGCTCTACGAACTCGCCGATGCTGGCTGGCGGTTGGGCGTGTTCACGGCGGCCACCCGGCGAGTGGCTCTGAGCATGCTCGCTGCCGCCGGCATCGACGCGCGGTTTGGCGTGGTCGTCGCGGGCGACGAGGTCGAGCGTCCCAAGCCGGCGCCGGACGGGCTGCTACTGGCGGTGCGGCAGCTCGGAGTTCCGGCCGAGGCAACCGCATATGTGGGTGATGCCGAAGTGGACCTCGGTTGTGCCAAGGCCGCGGGATCGCTGGGCGTGCACGCCAGGTGGGGTGCACGCGCCGGTGTCCGTGCCGGTGCTCACCCGGTCGCGGCGCGTCCGTGCGACGTGCTCAGCCTGCTGGTGGCGCCGCGCAGGCGCACGGGCAACGCAATGGCCCGCCCGGGCGCCCCTCAGCCAGAGTCCGGCAGATCGGCAGACCAGCTGAGGCTCGCAGGTGAGGAGGGGCAGCCGTGATCAACACTGGTTCGTTGCGCGAGGAGGATCGCGCCGCCTGGGAAGCCTTGGCGCGCGGCTACAAAGCGTTCTACCGCACCGCCGTGCGGGACAAGGGCTACGAGGAGACTTGGCAGCGGCTACTGCGCGCCACCGAGTTCCACGGCATCGGCGCCTGGTCGAACGGGACGCTGGTCGGCATCGCGCACTACCTGTTCCACCCGACGTTCTGGATGGAAGACAGCTGCTACCTCCAGGACCTCTTTGTCGACGAGGCGGCGCGCGGCCGAGGCGCAGCGCGGATGCTGATCGAGAAGGTGGCCGATGCAGCGCGGTTGCGGGGGGCATCCCGCTTGTACTGGACCACTCGGGAGGACAACACCGCCGCCCGCGCACTGTACGACAAGGTGGCGAGTTTCAAGGGGTTCGTCCGCTACGACTACCCCCTGGCTTGCGACCCGGGGGAAGCGCCGGCGGGCCGGTCGGCCGTGACGTGAGAAGGGCCGCGCGGTTTGGGTGAGTTGTGAAGCTGACCTGGGCCCGTGCGGCCTGTACCTATCCTGCCCTGTCCGGTGTCTCCCGCGCACACCTCGGCGAGTTGTTCGCCGATCTCGCCGCCCCATGGGAGGCGGCACGGCAGTCCGCGCTGCGCGAGGCCCGTGGCGGTGTGCGCAAGCGGGCAGCCGGCCGCGGGGCGCAAGCCGAAGCTGGTCTTCTACGATCGGCTGCTGCCGGACTTGGTGCATCTACGTCATCAGCTGCCGCACGAGGTCCTGGCCGAGCCGTACGGCGTCGACCGCTCGACCGTTTCGACGGCGATCCGGCCCTTGCTGGCGGCCCGCAGCTTCGCGGTGCCCGACCGGCCCGGGCTGCGCCTGCGAACGCTGGAGGACGTCTTCGCCTACGCCGAGTCCGAAGGTGACGCGTGTGACGGCGACAAGTGGACCTGGAACGAGGCGCGGCGGCGCCAATGCTCGGCCCGGATCTGCGTCGAGCACACTAACGCCGAGCTGCGGCAATGGGCACCCTTGCGGCGCTTCACCGGACGCCGCGAGACCTACGCGGATACCCACCTGGCCATCGCCGCCCTCGTCTCCGACCGCTCCGCGCACCGGCCCACCCGGCGCCGGACGAGCACCGAGCTCGTCCTCGTCCGTGACCGGGCCTGCTGATCACACACCAGCCGAACCGCCAGGCCAACACGTCCCGACTCAATTTCCCCAGAGGTCGTTAGGAGCTGTCCGGCGGATCATGTGCTAGCGGGCCGTATTGCTGTACTCGGACGGTGTGGGCATCCGGAGTGCGGCGTAGATCACTCACGGCTTGTCTCCGTTCCAGGCCGTTCCCGCCCTGGCTCTGCTTGGCTGGTGGCTCTGACGATCACAGGAGGTCGATACGTATGGCGCTCACACACTGGGGGTTCATCTACACGGCGGACGGCAGCGCGGCAGGTGGCGATGTCAGCGTCGTGGACACGGGTACGTGCCGCAGTGTGTTCGTCGGGGTGGAGAAGCCCGAGAAGGGCATCGAGGCCGCGCGCCGCCTGGTGGGCGAGGGCGTGCAGCTGATTGAACTGTGCGGGGGATTCGGGCCGGTATGGGCCGGGCGTGTGATCGAGGCGATCAACGGCGCAGTCCCCGTGGGCGCGGTTGGCTACGGACCCGAAGCGGTCAATCAGGTGCACGCGATTTTCTCGTGACGGTTGTGCCAGCTCCTTCACTCCGATAGGGACCGGAGCCAGAGCCGAATGGCTGCGACGGTGACGGTGCCGTGAAAGAGCCCCAGTGTCCTATCTCTCACCCACGGTTCAAAGTAGCCATCGGTCCTCTGGCCGTCCCCGTTGCTTCGTGCCCGGCCCCTTCGCTAGGCCGAACGAGTTGTCGACGGAGGGGCGGGGACGTTTCATGCGCCGGGAGTGGTCACCCGAGGACGTGCTGGCGAGCTGGACACCGGTAGGCCCTGACTGGGAGCTGGTCGCGAACAAGTCTGGTCCGACCCGGATCGGGTTCGTGCTGATGCTGAAGTTCTTCGAGCTGAAGGGCCGGTTCCCCCAGTTCGTCGAGGAGTTCCCGCAGGCCGCCGCGGTCGACTACCGGGCGGATGAGGAGCGGCTGACCGGCTGGCTCGCTGATGAGGTCTGCCCGGTGGAGTGGTGGAGGACCGGCTGCGCGAGGCCCTGCTCGTGCAGCGCCGCAGCGACCGCATCGAGCCCCCGGGGCGCATCGAGCGGATCGTGGACGCCGCGCGGGCCCGTGCGGACCGGGTCTTCTGTGCGCAGACCGTTGCGCGCCTGGGAGAGGTGTGCGCCCGGCGCCTGCTCGACCTGGTCGCGGAGGGCGATGAGGACGGCACCGCGCTGCTGGCCGCGCTGAAGCGGGACCCGGGCGCGGTGGGGCTGGACTCGCTGCTGACGGAGATCACCAAGCTGACCGGCATGCGGCAACTCGGGTTACCGGAGGGGTTGTTCGCGGTGACTGCGCTGTTCTGGTCGAACATCAACCCGTACGGCACCTTCCGCCTCGACATGGACAACGGCTCGACCTGCTGCCTGCCCTGGCGCCCGGGCCGCACCGTGCGGCGGATGACGGCGTTCAAGCAGCTGGCTCGGCATCCGGCCGCTGAACCGGAGCAACACCGCCGCCCGCGTCGTGAGCACCCGCACCCTTCCATGGACGTGATCCAGGCGGGAGCATCCTGGTGACGGTGGACGGGGGTGGCAGACCATGGGGCGTAGACGGGGTGCGTGGGCCGGGTCGGCGGTAGCGGGAGGGTCCGCATTGGTGGCGGCTGTGCTGGGGCCGGTGACCAACTACGCCAGTACGGCGGTGCCTGGCTGGGCGGCGCAGGCGTGGGTGATCTGGCCGGTGTTCGCCGCGCTGGTGGCGGTCAGCATCGGGCTGTTGCTGTGGGGCCGGCATCTGGATGCCGCACCAAGGCCCCCGGCGCGGCTGGCGCCGGTGAGCCGACTGGCCCGAGGCCAGCAGGCTTCGTTACGCCCCCCGCATGTTCAGCGCGTGCGGGGGCGTGAGGGAGAACTCGCCGTGCTGGCAGGCATGCTTCGGCGGCCACAAGGCCGGTTCGCGGTGCTGTGGGCGGTCGGCGGGATGGGCAAGACAACGGTGGCCGCGCAACTGGCCACCCAGGCCGAGGCTGCGGGCTGGCGAGTGTTCTGGGTGCGCTGGCGCGACGGTGCCGAGCTGGCGCAGCAGATGGTGCAGGCGGCGCTGGCCTGCGGCCTGCCAGAGGCAGAGCTGGAGGCCGCGCGAGCGGGGCAGGCGAGCCTGCCGGATGTGGTCTGGCGACAGTTGGGCCGGGTGCGGCGGTGGCTGCTGGTGGTGGACAACGCCGACGAGCCGCACGAGATCGGCCCGGCAGGGGAGCCGGTGGCCGACTATCGCGGCTGGATCCGTCCTCACGGCCGGGGCCTGCTGGTGGTGACCAGCCGGGATGGCAGCGAGCAGACCTGGGGTCCGTGCGCACAGCTGCTGCCACTGGAGCCGCTGCCGGTGCGGCCTGCGGGGCAGGTCCTGCTGGACGCTGCTCCCGCAGCCGGCACCGCCGAGCAGGCGCGGGAGCTGGCGGTGCGACTGGGCGGGCTGCCACTGGCGTTGCACGCGGCCGGCACCTATCTGGCCGGACCCACCAGCCGCTACCGCACCTTTGCCGCCTACCGCCAGGCCCTGGAACAGGAACTGCGGTTCTTGTTGGGAGCGGCGCACCCGAATGCCTCCCATCCGCAGGTCGCCCGCGCCGTGGTGCGGCACACCTGGGAGGTGTCCTTGGACCAGCTCGCCGGGGAGGGCAACGCTTTGGCCCGCCCTGTGCTGCGACTGCTGGCCCTGCTGGCTCAGGCCCCCGTCCCACTGTCCCTGATCACCCCGGACCTGCTATCCGTCGTCACCGGACACGACGTCACCGCGGTGGCCCTGGAGGCCGCGTTCGCAGGCCTGCACCGCTACGGTCTCCTCGGCCTGCCCCACTCTCCCGGCAGCACCGGCCCGGCGTCGGGCAGCAGTGAGGGGGCGCAGGTGGTGCTGCATCCCCTGATCCGAGAGATCAACGCTGTCGCCCTCACGGCCGAGACCTCCGATCTCGTCGTGTGGCACCGGGCTCTTGCCGAGCGGCTGACCACGGCTGTGCACGAGGCCAACCAGCGCGGGCGCGCTGGTTGGCCTGCAGCCGTGCTCCTCGCCCCCCACCTGCCGCTGCTGCTCGACTACGCGGATCCGCGCACCGCCACGCACCACCGCACCACTCTCAACGCCCTGGCGCAGGTGCTGCAGAAGGCTGGCGCTTTCGGTGCGGCGCGCCTGCTGCATGAACGGGTCCTCGACGTCGAGACCCGCATGTTGGGCCCCGAGCACCCCGATACCTTGACCAGCCGCAACAACCTGGGCAATGCCTTGTTCGGAATGGGAGAGCCGGCCGAGGCAATACGCCTGCTCCGGCAGACCCTGGAGGACCGCGCCCGCATCCTGGGCCCCGAGCACCCCGATACCTTGACCAGCCGCAATGACCTCGCATGCGCTTTGGACGGGACGGGTGAGCATGCCGAGGCGGTGGGTCTGCTGCGGCAGACCCTCAACGACCGTACCCGTGTCCTGGGCCCCGAGCATCCGCATACCCTGGCCAGCCGGGACAGCCTCGGTCTCGCGCTGGACGGGATGGGCGAGCACGCACAAGCAGTGCGCATCCACCGGAGCACCCTGGAGGACCGCATCCGTGTCCTGGGCCCCGAGCACCACCTCACCCTGCTCAGCCGCCACAACCTCGCCAGCGCCCTGACCAGGGCGGGTGAGCAGACGGAAGCGATACAGCTGCTGCGGCAGGCGCTCAACGACCACGCCCGCATTCTGGGCGACGAGCATCCGCACACGCTGGCCAGCCGCGACAGCCTCGGTCTCGCCCTGGACGGGATGGGCGAGCACGCACAAGCATTGCGCATGCACCGGCAGACCCTGGAGGACCGCACCCGCATCCTGAGCCCCGAGCACCCGGATACCCTCGCCAGTCGCCACAACCTCGCTCTCGCTTTGACCAGTGCAGGTGAGCAGGCCGAGGCGATAGACCTGCTGCGCCGAACCCTCGATGACCGCGTCCGCATCCTGGGCGACGAGCACACGCATACCTTGAGCACCCGCAACGCGCTGGAGACAGCGCTGGCCATGTCCGCCCAACGGCCACAGAGCCGGTGGTGGCACTGGCTGCGGCGCAGGAACGTCGCAGCCGGTGGCGGTTGAGGAGGCCCTGTATCCCCCGAGCCGCCGCCAAGCGACAAGTAGCACTCTGTAATTACTGTTGCATTGTGTGAGCGTAGCGGTGGTTGGGTCCACGGCTGCGAGCGTCGGCAAACGACGGCGAGCTCAAGCGGTCAGCGCATCACCGCCGTTCAGGTGAGCAATGTCGGCAACTCGCGTCGGAATTCAACGTCGGTGAACGGTCCGGCCGATGGATTTCGACACATGCTCCGCACCGCTCGCCTTGTCGACGTCCCGGCCGAAGCTCGAACTCGTCCTTCAGCTGCTATGGGAGGGCGACACGTTGAAGGTCACCCGACTCGACCGGCTCTCCCGTTCGGTGCTGCACTTGGTGACGCTCGGCGCCGACTTGCGCGAGCGCGCGGGATCGGGCTGCACGTCATCGAGCAGGGCATCGACACCTCCACGATGGAGGGCCGGGCGATGTTCGGGATGCTGTCCGTGCTCGCCGAGCTCCAGCGTGAACTGATCGTCGAACACCAACGACGGTCTCGCCTCCGCGCGGGCTCGGGGCCGGGTCGGCGGGCGCCGGCCGAAGCTCACCGAGGACCAGGCCGCGCTCGCCCAACGGCTCTACGACGAGCGGGAGAAGACCGTCCAGCAGATCGCCGACATGTTCGGCGTGCCCCGGTCGACGGTGTACGGCCACCTCGACAAGACCAACTCGGTCCCCCGCCAGCCGAAGAGGACCGCCGCCGCATCGTCTTGAAAGCTACCGGCGGGTTACTTGCTCCCTGGTGTCCGAGCTGGGACTACAGGGCCATCAAGAACGAGATCGCCTGGGATGACTGCGAGGAGTGACGCCACCGCCAGACCAGCGCATGAGCGTCCAGCTACTTTGCACCGTGGGTCACGGATAGGACACCGGGGCCGTCCTGATGCTCTTGCCACAAGCGGTCCAAGGTTTCGTACTCGGCAACTCTGTTCATACGGCTCATCGTCATACATCGTTCTCTGCGGCAGCAACAGTTCACCTGCTCAGGCGACGGTGCAGACGAGGGTCCCGGCTACGCCGACCAAAGCGAGGAAGTGACTGGTCGCGGTCCGCGATCGACTCGGTGTCCGAGCTGAAGGCGGGCTGCTGACCGGACCCTGCACGACGGCCTCAGACTGCAGCCGCTCGTGCGCGGGTCCCCCCGTCCGCTCCCACCCCGGACCCGCCGTCGTCCGGCCCTGCTCATTGCCGACAGGGGCTACGCCTACGATCCTCGCGGAATTTGGCTTCGCGAGCGTCGCATCCGCCATCGCATCGCCCGCAAGGGCGTCGAGCCGTCCACACGGCTCGGGCTCGGCCGACACAGCTGGACCGTTGAGAGGACACTCGTCCTGGCCGGCCGGATGCCGACGGCTACGGTGCTGCTACGAACACAGGCCGGAACACTTCCCGGCCGTCGTCGGCCCAGCCGCGGCCCTCCCCTGCCGTCCGCCTGGCCAGGGCGTAAAGCCGACGACGGCAGTGATCGGGCTGGATACGCTGGCCAGTCGTGACCAATGGGAAGGTGCCGCGATGAGCCAGTACTTCGACGTCGGCGACGAGACGCTGTGGAACCCGTCCAATGGAGCTTCTCGCCTGTTCCAGCAGCAGGCCGCAGTCTTCGAGGCAGAGCTGGGACTCCCTTCGGGCATCGGACCGATGGAGAACGACGAGTGCCAGATCAGCCTCGACACATTCGAGACCTTCGTGAACGCCCTCCTGGCGAAGCACCGAAGAACGAGCCATGCCATCTGGCTCGCGCTGTCCGAAGGCTTCATTGCCACAGTGCTGGTTCTGTCGGAACGCGCCGGGATCGAGGTGGACTGGGCACGGCACGGAGCCGCCCCAGAAGCCCCGCTGGAAGACGTGCAGGTTTCCACCGTCGCTGGGATGTCCACTCCTGCGGAAGGCGGAGCCTGGGCAGCGAGCCTGCGCGAGAAGGCGCGGGAGCTGGACCGTGGCATGCCCCGCTGACTGGAGCAACCGCGACGGACCGATCACCGTCCCGCGCCCGTGCAGCCCGCCGTCGGAAACGACCTCCTCATCCGTCGCCGCGGCTCGCGCACAAGGCCTGACCCAACTTGCCCGCGCCATGGCCGAGTACGTCCGCGCCGCCGGCCCGGACGCGGTGCGGGCGGCCAGGAGGAGCGCGCACAAGGGCGGCGGCCATGAGCGGGGCTGCGAAGCGGCCGTCGAGGGGGCCGGCCAGGGCGGTGCCCGTGGCCAGGCCCAGGCGGATCGCGCCGGACAGCCAGCACACGGCTTCGGTAGAGGTTCCCGGCGGGGCCAGGGAGGTGACCGGGCGGCGGCTGCGGAGGATCTTCCAGCTCATCATGCGGGCGAAGGTGTGCTCGACGCGGGCGCGTACCTTGCGGTGGGAGGTGTTGTGTTCCTATTCCCAGGCCGGGAGTTCGGCCTGGCCGGATTCGCGGCGGTGTGGAATGATCAGGCCGATGCCGCGGGCGCCGCCGTCAGCTATCGCCGCGGCGCGTCCGACGGCTGCCTTGACGCCAGACGTTTCCCACGCCTTGCAGTCGTTGCGATTGCCGGGGACCGGCTGGTCCGACGGTGACGACGAGACGGGTGTCGGCATCAATGACGACCTGGTGGCTGGTGAAGTACCGATAGTTCCTCAACTGCTCGACGACGGTGCGGGTGGGAACCAGCGTGCCGTCCACCATCAGCACGGTGTCCTTACGGAACCGCCTGCGGGGCTGGAGCGCGAGCGACGGGGCGAGGTGGTCGATGATGCGGTCGGCCGCGGACTTCGAGATCCCGAACAGCGGGGCGAGCTGCCGCAAGATCAGGGTCGTCCGCCAGTACGCGGCGACCAGCAGAACCCGGTCCTCCAAAGGCAGGCTCCACGGCCGGCCGCCCCTGCCAACCGGATCCGCACCCTCGCGCCGCAGGGCGGCGACCAGCTTACCGAACTGACACGGGCTCAGCCCGGTGAGCGGGGCTGTACAGGAAGGCTCCGAGGCCGTGACGACACCAGTCACCGCCGCGTAGCTGCGCACCGTGCCGTCGGCCGCCGCCGCACCGGTGACCCCGAGATCATCCACGATGTTTGGAGCGGCTCTTCGCGATGTCCGTGGAATCCGGTGGCGCGGCGCAGACCTGGCGCCCAGAATCGCCAGATGCATGAAGTGAAGGTGTCCGACGGGATCATCACCCTGTCCCCGCTGCGCCTGGACGATGCCGAGGCGCACCTCGCAGGGGAGGATGAGCCGCTGGTCCGCTGGCTCAGCGGCGGTCCCGGCACACGCGAAGGCGTCGTCGCCTACATCCGACACTGCCGGGAACAGTGGGACACGGCCGGGCCACTGCGCGCTTTCGGTATCCGGGCAGGCGCCGACGAGACGCTCGCGGGGACGATCGACCTGCGGTTCGCAGCAGAGGGCTTGTCTCCCGGCCAGGTGAACGTCGCCTACGGGCTCTACCCGTCCTGGAGGGGGCGCGGCCTGGCCACCCGCGCGGTCCTCCTGGTCTCCCGATACGCGGCAGATGAGGGCGGGAAAGAGGCGGTGATCCGGGTAGAGCCGGAGAACGCCGCATCCGCCGCAGTCGCCCAGCGGGCGGGGTTCACCCCCGGCAAGCACACGCACGGCGTGGACGGGACACGGCTCGACTGGTACATCCGGGACCTGCGCATCGATACCCAGGACGACTCCCAGTACCCCCAAGCCAGCATGAGCGCATTTGACAACGCGTGAACATGATTACGGGACAGCCCTGCCATGGGTGCGATAGGTGCTTGCGGCGGGAGCGGAACGGGTGGGGCGGCCGACCCCGGCCGGGTCGCTGCGGTCCGGCATGTCAGCTGGCTGGAGACCACGCGCTCTCGGCGGAATCGGCCCGCCTGCCCACTTCTACGGCTCCTACGGCTCGTACGGCTTCAATCCTGTGGAGCCCAGTGTGCTTGGTACATGACGACGGCGGCCGGCGGCGGGTTCAATCACCGTTCAACGGCCATCGCGGGCCCGTCTGCGCGTCATGGGCCCACGCGTACTGCTGGTCTGGCTCGACGGTCAGTCCGTAGTCGTAGACGTCGGGCTTGTCCAGGTCCAGCCACGCGTCCCAGGCTCTGTCCAGCTCGTCGGCCAGGCGGCGTGGGCCGCCTTGGTGGGCGACGGTCGTGCCGTCGCCGAGGGCGGAGAGGGACGCCCAGGAGCTCTTGGAGTCGTGGAGCCAGGCGTTGAGTCCGTCGGCGTCGGCGGCGAGCGTGACGTGCACGTCGGGAAGGGCGACGCGCAGGGCGAATCTGAGGTTCCAGTCGTCGCGCAGCGGTCCGATGTCTCGTTGGTACGGTCGCTCGTCGTCGGCCGGATCGGTGCCGCGCACCTGGCTGAAGTCGAGGTCGGCTCGGGTGCCGCGGGCGGGCATGAACTGGGCGAGGCCCTGTATCCAGCCGGTCGCCGACTTGCCGTCCTCGGCGACGGTCAGGGCCACGTGCCCCAGTCGGCCCCAAGCGGTGACGATGCGTCCGCCCGGCCGGGTCTGGGCCACCCAGGCCCACGGGACAGTGGGGACCGCGTACGTGGACATCACCCGGTCGTACAGCGCGCCCGCCGGCCACCCCGCCTCGCCGTCGCCGACCTCCACCGCTACCTGAGCGTCGACCGCGTCCAGGCCCCAACGGGCGGCGGCGGCAAGCGCAGGGTCCACTTCCACGCTGGTCACCTGTCCTCGGCCCGCTCGGAAGGCGAGGAGCGCGGCGTTCCAGCCCGTCCCGGATCCCAGCTCCAGCACGCGGTGCCCGGGCTCCACCTGGAGGGAGTCGAGCATGTCCACCACCACCGCCTGGCACGACAGGCTGGAGGAGGGCCTGCCGTCGGTGACCTGAGTGACGGCCGCCGCGTCCGGATCGCCGTACACCTCGGCCGCCCACCCTTCGGCGTCGGTCCGGCGGTCCACCGGGATGTAGGCCTGACCGTTCCAGCGCCACAGGCGCTGTGGGGCGAACCGGTGCCGGGGCAGAGCGTCGACAGCCTGGCGGATCCATGCGGAACGGGCAGGCCAGGCACCCCGGCGCTCCATGGCGGCCGCCAGGCGCCGACGTCGGTCGCCGAACTCGGACACAGGCCCCTACTTCTTGTGCTTGCCGTTTGAAGGCTGCGCCGGCGGCACTTGCCCGTCGGAGTTCCCGGGCGGCGGCTTGCCTTGCGAGGGGTCAGGCGGCGGCTTCTGATGCTTCCCCACAGTCCAGCTCCTCCATCATCGTCTGTCGGCGAGTCTATGGTGACGCACAATCAGGACGCTCGGTAGACGGCCGAGGCACACGGGGCAGGTGCCGCAGGCGACTCGTACACACTGCTGACCCTGGCCGATTTCCGGGTCGACGCCGGAGACCCGGCAGACGCTGAGGCCCTGGCCCTTCAACCTGCTCACTCGAGGTACAGCAGCTTCAGCAGTGTCTCGGCAGCCCGCTGAGCGTTCAGCGAAACGCGTGGTCGGGCGGCTGCAGGGGCTTTGGCTGATCGAGCAGTTGCCCGCGCCCCTGACAGGGCTGGGCAACCCGCACCGGACGTCTGAGCGCCAGCCAAGGTCACTGCGTTGACACGACAACGGGGGGGAACTCACAGGACATGGGGCAGCCGCAGGCCGGGGCGGACGGCAGATACCCGAGGGGCTGATCAGCTTCCTGCCGGACTGGCTGGAGATTCCGCTGCTGTGTCTGCTCGTCCTCATCGTCGTCGGGGGCTGGACCCGTTCGCTGACACGCAAGGTCTCGGCGCGTACGCCCCCCAGCAGCCAGGAACCAGACTCGCGCTGACCCGGCCGCGCCCGACCGCTTGGCCAAGGCCGGTTCCGGGGCCCCAAAGGCGGGAGACCGGGCAGGCCTTCTCCGCCCCCGGCCGAGGGCGGAGAAGGACTTCCTCCGCGACCTCGACGGACACCGACTGCGCACCAGCGAGCGGCCGGCTGTACCTGGGCTGGTCGACGCTCGGACAGTGACCTGCGGACGGGACGGGAGCAGCAGAGGATCCGTGCGGCCGTGCACAGTGCAACGGCGCGCGATGGGCGTACTCTCGCGTCGACTCGGGCGGGCGCCTGCACGATGACAGCCGAGCGGTTCGCCGGATGGAAGGCCAAACTCCGCCGCTTCGTCGACACGGACGACGCCGCCTCGGCGCTGACACACCTCGTACAGGGCAGGGCCCCCGTCCCGGGCCGTCGACTACGTCGATGTCTACCGCCGGTTCGACGGCGGGCCGGCGACGGCGGACGTGACCGGCCTTCTCGTCGCCCGCGTGCCGGGGTCGGACGACCCGCTGCCGGCCGTCCAGGACGCGGTCGCGCGAACGGCGCGGGCACGGTCGCCCCGGTCTACGAGGGCGACCGTGCCGAGCTGGCGGTGCTGGCCGAGGCGGCTGCCCCCGGCGCCGGGGCGTCCGGCTTTGCACCGGATCCGACTGGAACCGGCTCTCTCCGGGACCGGGTGCCGGATGATGTCCGCGAAGACATCGGGGCGCCGTTGCCGTCCCCGGACGCGTATGTGTACCCGACGATGAGGGAGAACGACATGGAGCCTTCGGAACTCCGTCGCGCAGTCGAGGCAGGACGGGTAACCGCTTCGGAGCTGGGCCTTCCGGTCGCCGATGTGGTCGTCATCAACAACTCGGACCGCGTCGCGCTGCGCCTGGCCCCTTGCGATGTTCTGGCTCGCGTCGCGCCTTTGGGGCATCTGGCTGATTCCGAGTTCGAAGTAGAGGTCGCCCGCCGTCTCGCGGACGTCGACGCTCCGGTGGCTGAGCTGGAGCCTCGGGTCGACCCCCGCGTCTATGTGCGCGATGCCTTCGCCATCTCGTTGTGGACCTACTACGAACCTGTGGAGACGGAGATCGCGCCGGCCGACTACGCGGACGTGCTCATGCGGCTCCATGCCGCCCTCCGCCAGGTCGATCTGGACGCACCGCATTTCACCGATCGGGTCGCCGGGGCACTGAGAGAGGTGAACGACCGGGAGCGGTCCCCCGAGCTGCCCGATGCCGACCGGGAACTCCTCAGCAGCACACTGAGTGAACTGAGCGCCGCGATCAGCGTGAACAAGGCCGGCGACCAGTTGTTGCACGGCGAGCCGCATCCGGGCAACCTCCTCAACACGAAGAGGGGGCCGCTTTTCGTGGACCTCGCCACGTGCTGCCGTGGGCCGGTCGAGTTCGACCTCGCCCATGCGCCCGACGAAGTGGAAAAGCACTATGTGGGGGCTGACCAGGACCTGATTCACCGGTGCCGCGCCGTGGACTGGGCCATGTTCTCGGCCTGGCGCTGGCGCCGGGAAGACCAGATGCCCGACCGGGTTCGCTGGAGAGCGGAGGGGCTCAACCGGGTTCGTGCCTCGCTCGACCGCTGCGGACTGGGCTGAACTCGGGGCAGTCGGGCTGCTTGTCCCGTCCGCTGCACCGTGCGAGGCAACCGACACGGTGCGGCGGGCCCTCGTTCTGTGTACCTGTGCAACGCGCTGTTCACCGACGGCTGGAGGAGATCACTCCTGCTCATCCCCGCCCATGGCGCCGGGTCGGCGGCCCCGCCCGCAGCGTCCTGGCCCCCGCTACCCGCAGCACCTCCGACCGGCTGCCCGGCGCCTGGAGCAGGTGCCGCAACGCCCGCCCGAGGAGGAAGCGCCGCCACAAGGTGACGCGGGCGCCCCGCACTGACTCGGCCCTGCCGGAGTTCGACCGCGGACAACCGCTGATCGCCCACAGACAGGCCCCGCCGGTCAGCGGCGGCCAAGGCGGCGGTGCGGGAGCTCCTGCGGCACGCTCCTACTGCGGTCGCATCAAGACCAAGTCCTCACCCCATGCGTCCAGCACCGCGCCGTGCCCGGCCCGCCGGGCCACCGCCTCGACGTGGGCGAAGAGACGACGCTGCGCGGACACGTCACCTGTCACCGAGATGCGGTCCACAGCGTCGAGCAGCATGGCGATGTCCCAGCCGGGCAGTGGGAATCGGGCCAGCTCCCATTCCAGATACTTGTTGTAGGGGCGCGGGCGACGGTCTAGAGCGAAGAGCAGCTCCAGCAGAGACCGGATGCTGTCGGCAGCGTCGAGCCGGGCTGCGAGCGCATGGCCGTCGCGGTCGTTCTTGACCGAGCGGTAGAGGGAGTTGGCGTAGGCATCGAGCCATTCGCCCGCCTCCCGGAAGGCTTCATCCGCGTCCAGCCGCGCCTTGCCGGCCAGGATCCGGGCGATGCCTCCGTCGAGCCGGTCGAGCACGATCCGGGCACGGGCGAGGGCGTACCGCTCGAAGCCGGGCATTCCGGCGGCGCGGAACTCGTCGAGGGAGAGGATGACGAGGTCGAGTTCTGGGGTGCGGTGGCCCGAGAACCGGGTGAGGGCTGTCGTCGCGCCGTCGTCGAGGACGACGTACAGATCGTGGTCGGAGTGGTCGGTGGTCATGCCCTCGTGGGCCCTGGAGCCCTTGAGGACGAGGCCGACGACAGCTGAGTCGGCGGCGGCGAATTCGAGGAACGCGTCGTAGCCGACGGGCTTCTGAGCAGTCATTGCTGACCTCCGGTGTGGTGAAGACGGGTACGCCGGCAAGGCAGTCCCGAACACATCGGGGCCGCCCGCACCGTCTGCGGCAGCGCTCGGCCGCCGCCCGGAAGATCAACGCACACGCGGACACTACCGCCCGCCCAGCCGGTAGGTCTCTCATTCGGCCGCCGTCGTCACGAGTCCGGTCGTTGCGCGGCTCTGCTCGACATCTCCACCACGATGCCCACGGGCGTCCTTGAACGGCTTCTCGGCATCAGCCCTGCCGCTGCCGACCGATGGCAGCCGGGGCTTCAGAACCGTCTACGCAGCTGAGGTGGCCCGCCGATCAGACGGCTGAGACCGATTACGCAGCACCCGCGTCTGCTCGACGGCCTGCCGTCATGCTCGGGTGGCCCACTCGGCGATGGCACTGTCCGGCTCAATAGAGCGGCAGGTCACAGGCTCAAAGGCTTCACCCGGTCCCCGCAGGCGCGACGCAGCGGCGGTCTCGTCATCGAGGGCGAGGAAGAACACTATGTCTCATGTCGTTGCCCTCCTCGGACCAGAGCCGCGTGGTCCAGCGAGTTGCCCGGCTCGCGGCGAGTACGGTGAACACCGGTGGCGGCCTCTACAGCTGGAGCTTCTGACCACCCGCCTTCGACGGCGGCTCGCGTTTGACGCCGCTGCACGCCAAGAGCTCGGTCCCCGTGGCGTCGAAGTACAGCGTGAAGTGCCACGACCGGTCTGCTGCGTCGATGATGCCGGTGCGCAGCTGCTTGTCGCGGTGCTGAGCCAGGATCTCGACGGTCTCGTCGAGGCCCAGGGTCGTCAGGCCGATTTTCAACGACCGCCTCAGCCTCGTCGCGGCAATGCCGGCGACCATCCAATGGGGCACCTCGTTGTCCCAGACCATCACCTGGCCGCCAGCGGCGATGGCGTCGCGTGCTGCCTTGCAGGCACGGGTCTGGTCGGTGAGCATCGCGGCGATGTCGGGCTGGCTTGAGCTCTCGTCCTCGATGGCCATGCGGTGACTGTAAGGGGCGAACGCTGGTGTTGCTACAGGATTCGGCGTGGCCTGCTCGGGGCGCTGGACCACTCTGCGTCTCCTGCAGTCCAGTTGACCTGAACCGGCTGCCCCTTTGCCGGTGAGCCGCTGGTTGAGATCACGCAGCCGGCCTATGCGGGCCTCGCGCGGGTCTGGCTGGCGGCCTGTGGCCCAGGCGGCTGCCCGCCGCTTCTCGTCCTCCTCGTACGGCTTCCTCCCGGGGGTGGAGCGGCGGAGTCTGCCATAGCGCAGCATGGTCCGAGCGCAGCCAGCGGACCAGTGCCGTTCCTTCACGCTCCGTCAACTCGACATCTTGAGGCATGGAGGAAAGCCGTGTCACGTACCCCTGGAAACGGGAGATATCAGCAGGTGGGGTGAGGTGTGAGGTCAAGCATCAAGCCTGCCATTCCGAAACTCTTTGGCTGCCTGGTCGTTGACTGTGTGTGATCGAGGTCGGAGATGCGCGGCACCTAGTGTCGGTGCCGCGCTGGCTGGGTGTTGCTTGCTGACACCGTGATGTAGATCAAGATTTCAGTGAATGACGCTCGGCTGCCGGCCGCCTATTCCGAACCCGAATCCCAACTCGAAGGGAAGGATCAGTCAATGACCAACAAGGCCGTCGTGAGTCTAACCACCGGCTTGGAGGACTCCGAGAAGGTAACAGTCGCCTTTCTCGTTGCCGTGGGCGCCGCGGAGCAGGGCCGCCCCACTCTGATGTTCCTGACCAAGGAGGCCGTCCGCCTTGCAGTCCCCGGCATCGCGACAGCGACCGCCTGTGACGGCTGCCCCCCACTGTCTGACCTGCTCGACCGGTACGAGAGGGCAGGCGGACGATACCTGGTCTGCCCGATCTGCTTTGACGCTCGCAAGCTCGACAACAACAATCTTCTCCTCAATGCCGAACTCGGCGGCACCGTACCTATGTGGAAGTGGATCGGGGACGAGGGCGCGACCACCTTCAGCTACTAAGTGGTCGACGCTCGAAGTTCTTCGGGGGTTGATCACGCAGCGGTACGGGCGGAGGATTCTCCCTGACGACGGATTGCCTGTCGGCCGAGCCGGACCAGCAGTTCGTCCAGATCGGAGGTGGTGGACCTCCACTGGAAGGGCTATGCCGTGGCGTTGTAGGGTCTTCGAATGCTTGGAGCCGATCCCGGACCTCGCTGACGTCCGTGAAGTCATTGGGCGAGACGACCTTGCGTTGGACGATCGAGAAGAAGATCTCGATCTGGTTCGTCCAGGAGGCGTGCACGGGGGTGTGGACCATGGCAGCGTTCGGAAACGCCCTGGTAAGACGATCTATGGCCTTCTTCCGTCGGTTGGGAGGAGCCGTTGTCGACGATCCAGAAAACGCGTTTGGCACTGGCGTAGGGCTCGGTGGTCATGACCTGGGTGTCCCGCTCTCGGCGGGTAACTCACAGGCCAGCGCCTTGACCTCGGCGACCTGCAAGGTGGTGAACGAGGCCAGCCGACCGGACCGCTTGCGGTCGGCGAGGGCGGGCAGGCCGCCGGTGGCGAACCTGCCCCGCCAGGTGCGCACCGTGTCTGGCCTTGTACACGGAGAAGAGCAGCGCTTGTACACCGGTTGGGGAGGCGGCTAGCGCTCACGGGTAGTCGAAACGTTTACGGGTTCGGACAGCGCTGGAGCTGGGCGGGAGCGCCGGTCCGATGAGGTCGGCACGGGGAGTGCCCCTGCCGGCGCAGCGCTGACTTCGGCGATGGCGTGGCGGTATGGGGTAGGGGCGCGCTGCGCCGGGTACCCGCGTGGGGCCTAGGGGGTGGGAGTCCGGCGCCGGCATCCGCTGAGCTCGGGGCAGCCCCGCTCGAGGGCGGCCGGGCCGGTTCCTGGTTTGGGACCGTCGTGGTCCTCTCCGGTCGTCGCGACGCCCTCGTCGGTCAGAGGCGTGGACCGAGGAACAGGCCGCCGCTCGCGTCGATGACCTGGCCGGTGATCCAGCGAGCGGCGTCGGATGCGAGGAAGGCGACCACATCGGCGACGTCGTCGGGCCCGCCCAGCCGGTCGAGTGCCGTCATAGCGGTGATCTGTTCGGCGAGGCCCGGCACGTCGAAGACGGCTCCGTTGGCCGGCGTCCTGGTGGCTCCGGGAGCGACGGCGTTCACTGTGATCCCCCGGGGCCCGAGTTGGTTGGCCAGGGTCCTGCTCATCGTCTCGACCGCGGCTTTCGTCATGGCGAAGGACGTCTGGGCCGAGTTGGCCATCCGGGTCGCCACCGATGAGATCGTGATGATCCGGCCGCCGTCACGCAGCAGGGGCATTGCGTGCTCGATGATGAAATACGGCGCTCGCACGTTGACCGCGAACAGGCGGTCGAACTCCGCCCGGGTCGTCGCGCCGAGCGGGCCGGCCGGTGCAGCCGCGGCGTTGTTGACGAGGACGTCGAGCGGTCTGCCGGACAGGCAGTCCTCGACGCCGGCGAAGAGCGTCTCGACGTCGCCGTCCACGCCCAGTTCAGCCCGGACGGCGCGGGCGGCCCCACCAGCCCGTTCTACCGCCTCGACCGTCGCCGCCGCCCCGCTCTCGTCCGTGCCGAAGTGCACGATGACCATGCCCCCTTCCGCTGCGAGCCGGGCTGCGATCGCCTGGCCGATGCCACGCGACGCACCCGTCACCAAAGCCGTCCTGCCGACCTGACCGCTCACGCCGTCCACCCCATCCGCACATTAGTTACTAACATAGCGGTAGTGTCTACCATATGACGGAGCGAAAGCCTCCCCTGAGGGAACGGCAGCGAGCCAGGACGCGGCGCGTGATCCAGGAGCATGCGGTGCGGCTGTTCACCGACCGCGGCTACGACACGGTGACCGTGGCCGAAGTCGCCGAGGCAGCCGGTGTCTCGGCGATGACCGTGTACCGGCACTTCCCCACCAAGGAGGACCTCGTCCTCATCGACCAGCCCGCCCGGCTCATCGCCGAGAAGGTCGCCGCATCGCCCGCGACGCAGCCCGTGGTACGCCGCGTCGGTGGCGCACTCGTCGATGCGGCCACGGTACTGACCGGCGGCGAGGGGGACGAACCAGCAGTGAGCGAGCGGTTCCTGCTGGACTGCCTCCGGCTGATGGTCTCGACGCCCGCGCTGCGGGCCCGGCATCTGGACAGCCAGTACGCGCTCCAGCAGGCCGTCGTCGACGCCCTCGGCCCAGACGACGCGACTGCCCATGACGCCGCGTTCCGCGCCCAGGCCGCGACCAGCGCATGCCTGGCCGCGATGCACACGGCATTGACGCGCTGGGCCGAGGACGACGGGCAGACGGAACTGCCCGACCTGATCGCGCGAGCACTCGCCGCGGCCTTCGGGAACGTCGTCGCCACCGGCCAAAGGAGTCGAGGCGGCCATAACCCGCCGTCAGGACAGGACTGACCCAACGCCACGACCTTGCGATGAACGACGGTCCCACCTGGCACTGTCCCTCCTCGTGAACATCGAACACAGCGCAGTTCTGGCGCCTCCCGAACCGCTGAACAATCGCTGCCGGAACGGCCGGCCGGTCCGCGCGCGTGAACAAAGCCACCGTGTCCACATGCAGCAGCGCCTGCGTGGATATCCGGGCATTGGAGTGCCCACGGGCAGCCGGCAGCAGGATAGTTGCGCGCTGCCGGGTCTGATGCGGGGTCTTGTGACCGTGGGCCGTCTTCTTGAGCCGGTGGCGCTCGGAGGCGGTCAAGGTGAGCGACACGGCTTGGGCCACAGGCATGGATGGGAAGCGGCCAATCTCGAGGGCAGGGTTCGGGACGGTCAATCACCCTGCGCCGACGCGCCGTCCGCTCCGCGTTCAAGGGGTTGCCTGTACTGCCAACCAGGGCTGGGCACCGGTGGGAGCCGTGATGGTCGGTGCTTTCCGAGAGTGGCCGAGGTGTCTGGCTGCCGGGTGTGAGCGGATTCGAGGTCAGGGCAGGGTGAGTATGCGGGGGCCGTCCTCGGTGATGGCGATGGTGTGTTCGATGTGGGCGGCTCGGCTGCCGTCGATCGTGCGCAGGGTCCATCCGTCGGGGTCGGTGCGGTAGTCGTTGCGTCCTCCGGCCATGAGCATGGGTTCGAGGGCGAGGGCGAGGCCGTGGCGCAGGGGGAAGCCGCGGCCGGGTCGTCCGTGGTTGGGGACGTGCGGGTCTTCGTGCATCTGGCGGCCGATGCCGTGGCCGCCGAAGTCGGCTGGCATGCCGCAGTCGGCCTTGCGGGCGACCGTGCTGATGGCATGGGAGATGTCGCCGATCCGGTGGCCGACGGTGGCGGCGGCAATGCCGGCGTCGAGGGCCTGCTGGGTGGCGGCGATGAGTTCGAGGTCGGCGGGGCGAGGGATGCCGACGGTGAAGCTGATCGCGGCGTCGCCGGTCCAGCCGTCGAGTTCGGCTCCGCAGTCGATGCTGACCAGGTCGCCGTCGCGCAGGCGGTAGTCGTCGGGGATGCCGTGCGAGACGGCGTCGTTGACGGACGCGCAGATCACGGCGGGGAAGGGGATGGGGGCGAAGGAGGGCTGGTAGCCCAGGAACGGAGAGCGTGCTCCGGCCTTGGCGAGAACGGCGCGGGCGGCTTCGTCGAGCTCGCGCAGGCGAACTCCCACAGCTGCCGCCGCGTGGGCGGCCGCAAGTGCGTGGGCCACGACGCGTCCGGCTTCTCGCATCGTCTCCAGTGCCGTGTCGGTCTTGATCTCCACCATGTGTCGTGACTCCCTGCGATGCGAGCTACCCAATACTTATACCGGTATTAGTATCACGGACGTGGTGAGAGTTCCTTTGAGTCCGCAAGAGCGGCAACGCGGAGAGCGCTTCGGGAGTGGATGTCGGCTCTGCGTTCCCAGCAGATCCGGAGGCGTCGGAAGCCGTGATGTCGGTGATCCCATTTCGTCTCGGGTGACTCACTCGATGCTGCCGAACCGCCAGGTTTCGAGCTCCTCGTACGGAGCGTCCTCGGGCTCCGCCACGTTCACCGCGCCCGGAGGAACCCCTCGCCCTCGCCGTAGGCGATGAAGTCCAGCAGCGCGGCGGTCTGTTCCGCCGTCACGTTGCCGGCGACGACGAGCACACGGCCGCTCTCGCGCCGCGCCTCGGTGGCGCGCAGCCCGCTCGCGACCTCTTCGAAGTCCTCGAACCCGCCCAGCCGCATCCGGATCGGCGGCTGCTCGTCGGCGGGTGTCATGAGACGCCCGTTTCTTCTGCAGCGCCCTCCGGCTCGTCGTCCTCGGTGGGCGGGGGACACGGGGTGCACGTCGAAGTCCCTCCCCGCACTGACAGGAGGGTGGGACGCGTGGTGCGCTCCAACGTGGCCCGGCGGCAGGCCGCAGCCCGTCCCGTACCGGCGGTGGCCACCTCGCACGCGTTGGCGGCGCCCGCTCGTCGGTGTGCTGGAGGATCGCGCTCAGCAACGCGCAGTTGGAGATGCGCTCGGCGACGCCTGCCTCGTGGAGCGCGGCCGCCAGGGTCTGGCCGCTGTTGACGCTCAGCCAGATCGTCTCCCAGGCCTCCACGACGCTGGTGCAGACCGCGTCGTCGTGCGAGGGCAGGGCGAGGGCTTCGCGAGCTTCGAGCGGAGCGTCGGCGCGGGCTGCCCCACGGCTGGGCAGGCGGCCTTCACCGCGTGTGCCTGCGCCGTTCGATCCGGTCGAGCAGCTGGCTGGCGGTGCGCTGGTTGAGCCATCGGGCGCAGGTGGTGCCCTGCTGCACCCTCGACAGCACGACGCCCGCCCTGCGACGCGTTAGACGGCGTCATCATCAAGGCCGGAATCGACTCCACGGGCTTCGCCGTCACCCGAGCGCGCCGAGCAGCAGCCCATGCCCGATGCCAACGCGCGTGGCTCAGAGAGCAATCGGACGGTACTGCACAGCCTCGCCGACGATCTCCTCCTCCGAGACGTCGCGAAGGCCGTCGGGGGGAGAGAAGACCAGATCGCCGACCCTGGGATGCGACACATTCGCCTCCAGGAGCCGCAGGTAGTAGTCGCTCTCCAAAGAGCCCTCACGAAGTCGGCGGACGATCTCGGCCAGTTCGCGCCGAGTGATGTCCGCAACCGGAGGTCGGGCAGGCCGGGCCGCTTCCCTCGCGAACTCCTCCAGACTCCGGCTCCCCTCGTACTCGGCGAAGTCGAGGGCCCCGTAGGCGTGGCCGGTCATCGCGTTGAAGGCCGTGATCGCCTGGTCCGCGTCCCCAGAACCGCCGGCCAGGAGGCCGGCAATCCTGGCGATCTCGCCACTCAACTCATCCAGCCGCTCGCGGCACACAGGCAGGTCGTTCGCGACCGGGTGGATCGCCTCGAGGACAGCCTGTCGCAGGGCCCTTTCCGTCACGGGCCGCGGCGGCGGCGGGACGAACGCGGGGTCGATGCGGCAGACCGCCGCCAGCCAGGCGTCCTCGATCCTCCGCAACCAGGTACGGGCGTCCATGCCGTGCTCGGCGGGGTCGAAGCAGCCATGTGTGGCGCCGAGCCATACTGTGCGGATCGCCTCGTCCGGCAGGGCGGACTCGGACAGACGTCGTACGTCCTGTCCGAGCTGGCGCGCATGCGACCGGTCGAAGCTCTCAACCGCCAACTCCGCAAGTCCCAGCCAGAACTCGACCGGTCCGCCCTTGGGAAGGTAGCGCTCCGCGTCTTCCGGCGACAGTCCGCGTGGGAGGTCCCAGCTCGAGGTCACCCAGGTCAGCCCGACGTCCTCGACGTAGATGTCCTCGCGGAACTCGTACTCGACGTCTCCTTCGTCGTTCTCCGCCATGGTCAGCCTTCCAGGTAGGCGCTGTAGACGACGTACTTTTGCGGGTCTTCCTTCCCCACGTATTCCAGCTTGATGATCACGGTGTTTCCGGCGGGGACGTTCTGCGGCCCTTTCCTCACCCACTTCGTCCCGAAGGACTCCGTTGACATCGAACCTGGGCTGTTTGCCGGCGAAGTTGGACGCTGGTGGTTCAGTCCTCGATATCCGCGGCGTACAGGGGCCGTCGTCTCGCAGAAGCCCAAGGAGTTCCGCCGGTCTGTCACCGGCGCCGTCGCCCCGCACGCAGCCGCCATCCGAACGACGAGTGGGTCAAGCACATCGTCGCCAACGGGCCAGGAGACCCGGACGACGTGGAGCTGACTCTCGTGCCGAGGGCGCTTGCACAGGAATGTTTCTCAAAGCATTCCACGAGGCGACTGAGGGCACGCACCAGCTTCCCCTCGGTCCGCATCCGATTGACCATCAGAACCGTAGGCAAAGATATCGCAAAGCGACGGGACAGTGCCCGACGGCAAGTGTCTCCCCGGCTGTGATCAACGGATGCACCCCCAAGGGAGACGCCAAGGTGGCACAGCACCTGAAGGCCAATCACTGGCCCGCACTACTCACCGCGGCCCTGGGCCTGGTCGCGGCAGTCGCCGGCGCCAGCGTGTACACGGCTGCAGGTGGAGTTCGCTCCGGGAAGAGCGTGGAGCCCGAGCTGATCTGGACAACCGAGCCGACCGCCGAGGCGAAGTCCGGTGCCCGGGCAAGTCTGACCGGCTACAGCCTCTCCCCTGGCCTTCTGAAGATCATGAGCGACCCCAAGCGGGGGAACCCGACGCAGGTGCACGGCGTCCTCGGCATGCCCGAGGGAGACGGCCCGCACCCGGTCGTCCTGGTCCTGCACGGCACGCATCCCAACTGCGTCACGGTCGGGAAAGAGGACCTCGTGGCCCGCGACCCCGTCAGGACCCGACGGCCGCTGGTCTGCGCGGACCCGAAGAATCCGAAAGAGGTTCCCGGCGTCGGCCCGGACTACCTGCGCCAGGACGCGGGGCTGTCCCACATCGTGGAGGCGCTGACCCGCAAGGGATTCGTCGCCGTCTCCATCGACGTCGTGTCCCCAGAGGTCTGGTGGGGCGGGGAGCCAGACACCGAGAAGGGCTACACGGCCCTCATCGACGCGCACCTGAGGCTTCTCTCCGACCTCGACAAAGGAATCGGCCACGGTCTGAAGATCAAGGACCTCAAGGGCCGGATCGACACGTCCCGAGTGGGCCTGGTCGGGCACAGCAGGGGTGGCGGCTACGTCCTGACCCCGAAGGCAGCCAAGCGGGCCGGCCTGTTCGGCGCCGTCGCCATCCAACCCGAACCGATGGCCGAAAAGGCGTCGCACACGGTCCCGGTCCTCAACATCCGCGGCGCGTGCGACGAAGACACCGGACCGCAGGCCGGCCTGACGACCATGCAAGCACTCGCCACATCCCGATCTACTAAGGTCGCGGCCGATGTCCTGCTCGCGGGCACAGGCCACCGGATGCTCAACACCAACCTCTCCCCCGCACCCGCCAAGGACGGCGGCTGTACGGCGTCCGAACTCGCCAGCCCGGCAGCGGCACAGGCTCAGGTCGCCCAGCTCACCGCGTCCTTCCTCGCCCAGGCACTGCACCAGGCCCCCGCCTACAGGCTCCCCGCGCTCGACGGCCTCACTCCCACAGGCCGCAACCTCAGGAAGGACGGCCCGTCCATCACCTTCGCCAAGACCTCCCCGGAAACCTTCGCCAACCCGCACAAGATCCCCGAGACGACCTCCAAGGACCGAGTGCTTCCCGCCATCCCCAAGGACCTCAAAGTGAACAAGAACCCCGACGCAGGCATATGACAACCCGAGCCGCACCGGCACTGCCGCCCGGTGTTCGCGAGGTCGTCCAGCCAGCCCCCAGCCCGGCAAGGCTGTGGCGTCACAGGCGTCGAGCGTCGCTGCGAAGCGGCAGACCAGTCGTCGGCGCGCCTGAGTCCCGGCAGTGGTCGGCGCCCCGGCTCGGCTTCGCGGTGCTGATGAAGTTCCTGCTCTGGCGCGGCCGGTTCCCGAAGCTGCGGCTGGATCTGCCGCACGACGCGGTCGACCACGTCCCCCGCCAGGTCGACCTCGACCCCGGCGAGCTGGCCGCGTACGACTTCACTTCCTCGACCGCCCGGCGCGCCGCCCGCCTCCCCGGCCAGCTCCGGGCTGTGCTGCCGGCCGTCCAGGTAAGGCGGCCCGATGCCTTTAGACCACAGGACGCCGCGGCGGATTCCGGCCAGGCTGCCGACTCGCGTCAGCCGTTCGGCTCACCTCTGCCCATCCGACCGTCAGGACCGGCTGAGCACCCTGCCCGGCCGGATGGGCCAACTGCGGCACTGTCACAGTAGGTGTGCCTGAGCGACATGGTTAGCCTGAGGGGTCAACTACAGCGCTCAGTCGGACGGCATGCGCCGACGTCGACGTCGTCCGGCAGTCGGCCGTACGGGCGTCCGCCGGATCTGGGGACCTGGCACCCGCTTCCCGCGCCACCTCGCCGGATGACTGGCCGGATGACCGGCACTCCGAGAGACCCTGGCCCTGCTGCACATGGTTGCGCTCCGGTGACACCCGCGGCGAGATGTCCCCGCCCCCGGATCCCCGGGTCCGGGGCCCGCCCGGCTCATCCGTCGTTCAGTCGCAGCAGTCGCAGCAGCACTTGCACGGGTTGCAGCATCCCCCGCCGCCGCAGCAGCCGTCACCCGAGTCGCCACCGGAGCCACCCGACCCCCGACCGCCCCCGCCCGACCCGCCGGAGCCACCCCCCGAGCTGCCACCCCCCGAGTTGCCGCCGCCTGGTCCGCCGAACCCGCCGTCGCCCCCGGAACCGTCCTGACGCGAGCCGCTGCTGCGATTGCCGCCGCCGAACTGCCACGGCTCTCCGTCCTGGCCGTCGTCCACGTTGCAGGTGCAGCAGTTGGAGCACAACCTGCAATCGCGGCACAATTGGCGCCACTGGCCACACCGCCGGCACTGCCCCTCCGAGGGCCGACCCGACGCCATCGAGGCGCCTTCCGGGGCCGCGCCTGCAAGGGCCCCGACGCCGCAGTCCGTGCTCGTGCCGGTCCCCGAGAGCGTTTCCGTCGCCGTACGGCGTCCCAGCCAGGGCAGCATGCGCGGGCTCCGCGCCTGCTGGCGGTGCTGGTGGCGGCGATGCCGGGGGGCGAAGACGCGGTCGACGGCACGCTCCAACTCGCTGCCCAGCAGCGCCCGTGCCAGCCGCCCGTCGACGAACTCGGCGTCGGACAGGGCAAGTCGGATCCCATGGACTGCGTCGTCGCAGAGCCGACGTGCCTCGGTGCGGTCGGCGCCGGTCACCGTGATCGGGTTCCACGCGCCGGTCGCCTCGTCCGCGTCCAGATCCTCCACCGCGTCGAGCAGATGCGCCAGCCGACCGAACAGACGGCCGGCCTCCGCGAGCGGCCCGGCGTTTCCCGGGCGGTCGGAGAGGACCGCGGTGTGCTCGAAGGCGGCGGCGGTTGCCGTCTCCGTAGGTTCCGTGACCGTCAGAAGCGAGTCGCCGAGGCCGGTCACCCGTTCGATCTCCGGCTGCCGTTCGACCGCGCCGAGCAGCACCGCGGTGTCGAAGCCGAGCCGTTCGCCGCCCGCGGCACCTGCACGGTCCCAGCCGTGGGCGATCCGGCGTGCCGCCAGCGTCACCGGGCGGCGGCCCAACAGGCCGTCGCCATCGGCCACATGGTCACGTACCTTCGCCGCAGCCAGCACCAGCGACACCGTCGCCGCCAGCCGGGCGCCCTCACCCTGCGCCACGTCCGCCGACCGCATCCCGCGCAGCGGACACGGACCGGCGCTTCGCCGCCAGTCGCCGGTACGCTCCGACTGCGCCTCGGTCAGCACCGAGACGATCAGGCCGTCGTAGTTGGTGGCCACCCGCGCGAACTGCCCGTACTCGCCGCGCAGCGCCAGGCACAGCCCGCACAGATGCGCCATCCACTCGGTACGCATGCCCTCGCCCAGGCGATGACGGCATGGCCTGATGATTCCGAACATCGAAGTTCTCCCCCGTAGACACAGCTGCCAGGAAACAGCCGGACGGGCGGCGACATCGCACACGACGCACGATCGCAGACAAGGCACGACCGCGCGTGACGCACGACCGCCCGTCACTCAACGGGCGACATGCTAAGGCCTGTCCGCACAAACGCGTGAGCTGCGGCTTTGCCGACGGTACGTTCATGGACGAGGTCCAAGCCGCCGCGGCGTCCACACCAGAGGACGGTCCGGCTTGATGCTGCGCAGCAGAGACGGTTCCAGCGGGCCCGCACCGGCCCCACGGGGCCGTGGAGGGACGCATCCAATGCTCTGGCGATGGCGGAAGGCGATGATGCCGGCCACCGCGGCGAGGACCGGCAGAACGACCCTCGCACATGATCTGGAGGAACTGGCGTAGGACCATGCCGTGCGCTATGCACAATCGACGACCGCCGGGCGGAGCCCTCAGCTGTGTGGCGCTGGGCATCTTGAAGTGGCTGGGGCACTGGCCCGAGAGAGGGTGTGAGATCGCCGGCTCGCGGTTCGGGGATGTCGGGCAGTCGGGGGTGCTCAGAGGGTCGAGGCGCTCCACGCGGGCTGCCGCCCAGTCGATCCATGCTTCGGCTTCGGCCCTGGTCTGGGGGGCATGGCCTCGACCTGGGTGCGTACGGCGCTCACGTACTCCGCCAGGAAGCAGCGTGGCACCACGCCGCTTCCTGCACCTCGAAGTGCCTGGCGCACGCTTCTTCCATGGCGGCTTCCCAGCGGACGCGCTTCTGACGAGCTGCTTCGATCTCGTCGAGACGTCTGCGTTCGGTGGCTGCTGTTGGCGATCAGGACTGCTCCACGCCGGTACAACGAGGACTTGCTCGACACGCTCTCTCTGACCCTGTTCGGCCTGTTCTATCGCCGTGGTCGCAATGACCGCCCGCTTCCTGTATCGCTGGTAACTTCCAGGAGACGGACAGCCTCAAAGCCACAGTCCTGTCCGCGGCCTTACCGGATACGGATCGAGCTCTGGCACCCCTGCGCTGGCAAGCGGTCGGGTCTTGCGTGGGGCAGGATGAGCGACATGGTCAACGAAGGGAACTCGGGCTTCACGCTGCCGCGCGGTGCGACAGGCTTCTTCGTGCCGAAGGATGGCCCGCTTCCGGAAACCGACCTTCGGGCGTTCCGAACCGCCCTTTACGCCGCTGCCCGACTCGCCGAAGGCCAAGTGGGCGAGATGGAGGGCCAGGAGTACCCCCGGAGCTTCCACACTGCATCGGTCGTCGATCGCACTGGCGAGAGCGTCATTCTGTGTCACGCCCATTACCCCTGGATCGCCTTCGCTGAAGAACGCCGCAATTGGTACGAAGAGGAGTTCCTTTCCCCTCCATCGTGGGCCTCTGTCTTCGCTGAAGCAGGCTTCGCGGTGCTGAGCAGCGAGCAGCTCGCCACGCCGCTCTCCGACCTGGACACTTCAGTGCTTGCACAGGCCGAGTGGCGTCACATTCGCTCCTACGGCATCACCACGCTAGGCGGCACGCTCTTCAACGCATGGGCTTGATGGCCAAACCGAGTCGTTGGAGGGCAAGTTCCGCTCGGCCAGTGGCCATTTCTGCAGCCGCCCCCGATCCAGATACCTCGCGACGCGGACCGTCAAGGTCAGGGCACTGTCACTCATGTGACGCTCCAACAGGTTGGGACCGGCCGATGTTGCCGCCGGGCCTCGCGCTTCCCTTGGCGGAGGTTGTCGTCGATGGAGCGCTTGCTCCACGTGAAGAAGTCCTCGAATGCGCGGGAATGTCTCGTTGGATTGCAACTGCGGTTCACGTCGGCTACTTCCGCTGTACTGATTGGTCCGGAAGGCTGGGGGGCGGCCCACGCGGCTCGTGTCACGGCATCGGCTGCTCCAGGGTTCGTCCACGGGCAGCAGCCGGGTACCCGAGCGGATACGCAGCGGGGCACATCATCCGCTCTTCGGAGCTGATCTGCGCACCAACAGGAGTCATCATGAACAGGTGGACGGCCTCCAGCGCTATCGCGGCAGGCGGCACGCTTCTCACCCTCTACGCGTTGGATGTCATCGTCACGGTCCCCTACTCGATCTTCGCCATCATGGCAGGCGCTACTCTCATCGTCGAGGGAACCCGCTCTCTGCTCAACCTCCGGCGCGCGCAGGACCATCAGAGCCAGAGCCCACAGGCGCCGACCTGATTGATCGTCGGGTACCCCTTGGCTTGGTTCGCGAACTTTCGCGGAGCGTCTCGCGGCTTGCCCATGTTGCCTCGTCGGTTGTCGATCCGCCTGGGGGCAGGGTGTGTGGCCCGGTCGCTGTGAGGCCCGTATGGAGCCAATCCGGCTCGGTGCGGGCGAACTCGACGTAAGCCCTGCCGAACGTATCGAGGCGCGCCGAGGAACGGGAGGGGCTCGGTATGCTCTCCCCCACGGAGGAAAGTCTGGACGGCGGGATCAGCGGTTCCGCGATCTCCGACAGTTCCTCCGGAACAAGTCAACTCCATGGACCCCGACCCGTGATGGGTCCAACGACCGCCTCACCACATTGGACGGCCTTAGCCGACCGTCCCCGGCCAGCAGCCGCGTGGGCGCGGCTGCAGCCGGGCTTGGCCGCTGTGCGGCACAAGGGCGTGTGGGTGTGGGCCACGGAGCTCGTTGCCACTGCGGTCCAGGCCGGGCTGGCGACAGGCCGCCGGGAGGAGGCGACGACATTGGTTCGGGAGGCCGAGGCAGGCCTGAAGGACCGATGCGGCCCGGCGGCGGAGGCCGAGGTCCAGTGGTCCCGGCGGCCTGCTCGCCGCCGACACCAACGCCGAACGGGCCGTCCGCCACCTGGAAGCCGCCCGAGACCTGTACGCCGTCATAGGCCGCGTCCCCGACGCGGCGCGCATGGACGAGGAGATCGGCCGACTCCTTCATCCCCACCGACACCGAACGCGGCACCCGCCACCTCAACGACGCCCTCGGCGTCTACACCCGCATCGGCGGAAGGTGGGGCGCGGCATGATGCCAGCAGCTACTGCGCACACACGGCCTCGACCACCCGCCGTCCGTCGGCCGCAAAGGGTACGGCGACCAGCTCTCCCCCGCGAGGAACAATTCGCCGAACACCTCAGCACCGGCGCGACGAACAAGGAGATCGCCCAGGCCCTCCGCTTGTCCACCCGCACCGTCGAGCACCACGTCGCCAACACCCTGCGCAGACTCCACGTGCACAGCCGGGAAGACGTCAAAGACGCACTCGACTCGACCTCGGCCGAGCCTTGACCAGCCCGGGGTGTTGTGATGGGCGGTCCTCGGTCGGGATATTCGCTGGTCGCCGCTTGTCGATGGTGGTCATACTGCCGCGATGGATCCAGTGACTCTCGAGACCGACCGTCTGCTGCTGCGGGCCTTCACATCTGCCGACGTGGATGCGGTGTACGAAGCCTGCCAGGACGAAGACATCCAGTTCTACACCCCGGTGCCGGTGCCGTACCGGCGTGCGGACGCGGAGAAGCTCGTCGGCGAGAAGCTGCCCGCCCAGTGGGCCGAGGACAAGGACTACACCCTCGGCGCGTTCCGCAAGGACACCGGCGCCCTGGTCGGCTCGTACTGCCTGACCCTCATCAGCCGCGGCGTTTGGGAGCTCGGTTACTGGGCGGTCAAGGAGCAGCGCGGACGCGGGTACTCGGTTGAGGCCGCTCGGGCCCTATGCGACTGGGGCTGGGCCACGCTCGACGTGCACCGCATCGAGTGGTGGGCCATGGCCGGGAACACCGGCTCGCATGCCGTCGCCGAGAGACTCGGCTTCACCGTCGAAGGGACACTGCGCAATCGCAGCATCGCCAACGACGGCAAGCCGCACGACTGGTGGGTTGGCGGACTGCTGAGGCCCTGATGCTCGGGCGGATGCCGCGCCGGCTGCGTTTGCTCTTCTGCAGGGAGGTTCCCAGCTCGGACAATTCCCGCAGAAAAGCCACACCCATTGATCATCGGCGGGCAGCCGTGACGTGGCAGTGGTCGCACGGGTTCTTCGAGTGCGACCAAGAAGTGGGCCCGTGCTGCCTTGACTGACCCTGCCTTCTGCGGCGTCTCGTGTGCACATCTCGGCGCTGTGATCGAAGAGTTGGGCGATCTGTGGCTTGCCTGGCGCGAGTCGGAGCTCCGTGAGCGGCGCGGCGCCGAGCGGCAGCGGGAGGCCGGTGCCGGCCCGAAGCACGACTTGGTCTTCACCGACGGCCTGCTCGTCACCCTGGTCCGCCTACGCACCGGGCTCCCGCACGCCGCGCTCGCCGAGCTGTATGGCATCGCCCGCTCCACGATCTCCGGCGCCATCGGGGAGATCCGCCCGTTGCCGGCCATGCGTGGCTTCGCAATTCCCGACCACTCCGGCACGCGACTTCGGACCCTGGCGGACGTGTTCGCCTACGCCGATGCCGTGGGGATCCGGTTGCGGATCGACGGCGCCGAGACCCAGGTTCGCCGCCCAAAGGCAGGCAGGCCCGGACGGCGGGCCTTCGTCTCAGGCAAGAAGAAGCAGAACACCATCAAGACCACCACCATCAGCGACGGCCAGGGACGTCTGCCGTGGTCGGGTGCGGACCGCCCGGGCCGCATGCACGACCAGACCGCGGTGCGCACCGAGGGGATCGCCGAGCAGTTCCGGCTCCACCCGAAGGTGACGGCCGAGGTCGAAGGGCGCCAGGGGGCTGGCCAACGAGTTCCCTGACCAAATCAGCGCCCCTCCGAAGAAGCCGAAGGGCGACGCGCCGCTCGGCGAGCAGTACGCCTGGCGGGAAATGCGCCGGCGGCAGTCCTCGCAGCGGATCTGCGTCGAGCACGCCAACGCCGAATTGCGTCAGTGGTGCCCGCTCCAGTGCTACACCGGCCCACGCGAGGACTACGCCGCGACCCACCAGGCGATCGCTTCATTGGTTTCGGGCCGCTCGGCTCGCCGACCGACCCGCCGCAAGCCGAGCACCGAACTCGTGCTCGCCCGGCAGGCCACCTGCTGATCAGCCACCAGCCAACCCGCCAGGCCAGCACGCCCAAATCTCAATCGCGGACCGAGTCGTAGGCCTTGACTGGTGCGGCCGACCTGGCGGCCTGCTCGATCTTCGCGAAGTGGGCTGCCCGGGCTTCCTCGTCGATCTGCTGCTCGTGTTCGGCGCGCAACCCGGTCCGGCCGTCGAGGCCCTCGCGCAGGATATCGGCGTGCCCGGCATGCCGGATGGACTCTCCGAGGACATGGACCATGACCGCGAACAGGTTCGTGTCGGCATAAGGCTCCGGCCACCACGGCACGTGGCCGGAGGCGTCGAGGGGAAGCTCGTTGATCGTCGCGTCCGAGTGTTCCCACGTACGCCGGTAGAACCCGATGATCTGATCGCGGGTCTCGTCCTCGGTCGCCCACAGATCGCTGCCGTCGGAGTCCTGCCACCGGGGCAGCGGTTCCGGGGAAGGGCGGTCGAAGACCTCGCCGAAGTACCTGGCCTCGACGGTGGCCACGTGTTTGACCAGGCCGAGGAGGTTGGTCCCGGTCGCCGTCAAAGGCCGGCGGGCGTCGTACTCGGACAAGCCGTCGAGTTTCCAGAGCAGCGCCTTGCGGTCCCGCCGCAGTCTCCCGTGCAGGTTGTCTTTCGCGAATTCATCGATCATGCGGCATGAGCCTGCCATGGGCTGCTCGTGGTCTCAAGATCCGTACGTGGTCCGCAACGACTGGCAGAGCCGAGGCCTGGCCATGGCCGCCGCCCTGTTCTGCAACAAGAAGCTCGCGAAAACGTGCCACGTGCAACAACCTATAAGCCGCTGAGGTGTGGGAACCCACGCTCGGGCATTGCGTTGGCGGTGATCTTGCGAGATCGGCGGAAGCCGCTCAGTCGCTTACAGGCAGGGCGCGGGCTTGTCCACTACGTCGGCACCGAGCTCGCTCAACAGGCGACCGGATACACGAAAGCACCCCGACCTGTCCGCGACGGGGTACGCAGGCAGGCAGGGGCCCAGAACCGTCGACGGGGTCTCATTCCCAGACGGCCCCTTGACCCCTCCGGTCTCAGGTCGGTGTCTCCAGCGCGGCCCCGAACCGTCGAGCGCCACGTCGCCAAGACCCTCGCCAAGCTCGGCGTCAAAGACCGCCCCCACGTCCCCGAAGCACTCGACGCCCAGAACCCCGCCCCGCCGCCGGAGACCTGAGAGACACCGTCCAACGCTGCCGGGGGGCAGCTCCACGCGTCGCGCTCGCCGGGACGTCGTCCCGGCAGCGGTCGTCAGTGCCCAGCGACGGACTGGGCGGATGACTGTGGGTGATCGTTCGGGATGCGTGGCTGAGCAGGCGGTGTTTCGCTGGTGTGGCCCGCTCTCACCGCGTTACCGAGGAGTGATCATGAGCGTTGCAGGCGAGTCCGGCGGCCGTGCCCAGCAGATGCGCCGGAAGGCACAGGAGCTGGAGCAGGCCGCGGAGCGTGCCACCGACCCGCAGGAGCGTCAGCGGTTGAAGGAGAAGGCCCGCCGGCTCACGGAGCAGAGCGCCCAGGAGGGCAAGACGGGCAGCGGGGACCACGACCCCATGATGTGAGCGCCCGACCCAAGCACCGGCCGGTGGCCGACCCCGCGAACCTCCAGCAGGCGCGGAAGCCACCGGCCGGTCACCCATGTCCGGGCAGGCGGTGATCGGCCGCTCGTACGCGTCATCAACGCCCGAGGGATCAGCCGCTGCCACAGCGTCTGGCGCGAGGCCGTCGAGCGGCGCGACTGCCTGAGGGGTTGCCGCACGGCCAGGCGTACGGGCGGAGGGGTTTGTCCCCGGTGGAGCAAGTGTCGGCCATACCGTGCAGCATCATCAGTAGGGGGTGCTTTCCCTTGTCCAGCCGGCGTGGATAGGTGACCTCGGCCTTCAGCTCTGTGCGCTTCCCGTCCAGGCCGGGCGGAGCGAAGGCTGTCTCACCGAGGTCGTAGACGAGCTGGGCCGACCGGTCCGTGGCGGCCTGTGCAGAAACCTGGACCGGGGAGAGGATGTCGGGCTGGGCGGCGCCACAGGCAGTCATCAGGGTTGCTGCGGCGGCGGTTGTCGCGGCGAGGACGCTGCGGCGCAGGGCGCGAGTGGTCAAATGCATGGCGCGGGGCCCTTCCAGTTCACGGTTGTCAGGCTGTGATGGCCGCTCGGGTCCACTGACGCCGCGACGATCTCCTGGAAGTTATGCAACGTACTCAACAGAGATGCATCAGGCATCGCTCAAACAAGAATCAAGGGCACCGAGAGGGTGTTTTCCTCCAAAGCTCAGTCCCTTCATCGCCAGGTGGACCATGGCTTCGTAACGGCGAGGTCTGGCCTCGCAGCCCCGGGCCGGCGGCGGTGGTTCATCAGCCAGCCCAGAGTCCGCCACGATCCAGCGGCGGGGCAGGCCCAGCCCGTCGCCATTCCCGATCCGTCCTTGAGCACCCGCTCCAGTGCGAGCCCGGCCGACGCGCGGAGCGATGCCGGTAGTTCGGGCAGCGGTTGTCTGGGGCCGTCGTCGGGGTCGATCAGAATGGGGCTGTCCCAGATGGTGCTTGCGACGAGAGCGCCGGCGGCAACTGCTTCGGCACCGTCTCCGCCGTCGACGCGTGCTCCCGAGTTGGCGACTCGCTGGAATGCCCGCTCGAGCACGTCGACGACCTGGTGGCGGGTGAGTCCCTCGAGTCCATCGACAAAAGTCAGCGGCGAGGTCGCTGTCGAACGGGCCGGCTCCCCACGTTCACATGCATCGCTCCAGGTACGGCTGACTCGGACGAAGGCAGGATTCCAGGAGCCGCTGATCGGTTTAGCGGGCGAGAAGGACCCGCTTGTGGAGCAATGCGAGGCCGGCACTTCCGAGAACAGGCGCAGGGAGGCATTCCGCACATGTCTCATGGATATCCGAGGGTTCGTCAGGAACGTTGGCCCATGTGGGGACGCCGGGCGAGCTCGGCGGTCCACCGGGGCGCCCCGACCGTAGTCACAAACCGCGTGATAGCGTCGATCCCTTCTCCGGTAGGCCGGATGAGGTCCCCAGCAGGTGCCCCGTGACCGACCCTTCCCAGCAGCTCCAGCACGCTCTCGATGCATTGGACGCCGCCTTCGCACCGCTCGCCGAGCAACCGTTCACCGTAGGCGGCTGCACCTACTGCTACACCGACACCGACCTTGGAGCACTCGCCGGGCCGGCGCACCAAGTACCGGAAGAACTGATCTCCTTCGTCGCATCCGAATCGACCGATCACTGGGACGACTTCACTGCCCTGTACCGTCGGATGACACCGCGAATCGTCCGCCAGCTGGCTACCGGACAGCTGCACGTCGACCACGGGCTGGTCGCCTCCCGGCTGCTCGCCGCCGGCTGGCGGAACTGGACGATGCCGGAGCAGGAGGCATTGGAGAGCGTCTGGCACGCCTGGTGGCGGTCAGCCCTGCACGAATACCCCGGCACCGAGCCTGTCACCGGGGTACTGGAGACGATCTCCGTCAGCACAGGGAGCCTCTCGCCGTGGCTGGCCGTCTGGGCCGAAACCCGAACTGAGGCCGCGGGCCGCCACCTCAGCGACGCGCTCGACGACTGGCTCTTCGAGGGGCGACTCACGGATCTCCGATTTGGCTTCTACAACGAGCTGCACGCCACATCGGAGCTGCTGACCTGGCTGCTCTCCCTAGAGGAAGACCGTATCGGCGCCGCCCAGCTCATCGAGGTCGAGCGCATCGCGTACAGCTAGGCCGCGCGGACCTGAGCAGACACGCCCTCTTGGCGCTCAGCGATCGAGCCGTACTCTTGCCAGTCCCCGCGCAGACGCTCGTCGATCGGGCGGCGTGCGACCCCGTGCTCAGGGAGTCGCGAAACGCCCTGACCCCGCCAGCTGCATCGGCGGGGGCAGGGCGTTGCCAGGGGTAGCCACCCGATCCAGGTGATGCGGGGCGGCAGGACTGGCGGCCGGTAGGCGCGGGCGGCTTGGACCCGGTGCAAGATCTCAGACGACCGACATACCCACCCCCGCACCGCCCTGACCAAGCCGTATCAGCAGGGCGCGTACACGGAGCTGATCTTGTCGTTGAAGTTCCCCGGGAGGTTGATCGGCGGACCGTACGCTCCGTAGCTCCCCAGCATGGTGTTCCCGTTGCTCCCGTTGTAGACGTTCAAGGAGCTGCCCGACCTGTTCCACAGGGAGCTGGCCCGGTTGTTGATGCTGGAGTCGAGGTTGTACACCCTGTCGCAGCTGGGCACGACCCACATGGTCCCGTTGCCGTTGCTGTTCTGGAACAGACACGCCTGCCCGTGGTGGCAGTTGTCCCAGGCCTCGATCCCGGCGTCGACGCCGTTGAAGTGGATCGGCTCGATTACTTGGCTGCCCGCTGCGGGGGCAGTTGCCGAACTGCTCCCTGTCTGGGTTCGGTCCTGTGCGAGTGCGGTGCCCATCGTCGATGCCAGCAGCAGGGTGACGCCCGCGGCAACCAGTGCGATCTTGTTGCTCATGATCGTTCCTCCTCGTACGGGATCTCTCTGGGACGCGGACCCCTGCACACCAGGTCCGCCGTGACACGACCCTAGGTCGGTCTGGGCACGCCGAATGGGCTGCCCGTGCAGGATTTCTGGGACCGTAGTGCAGGGCCGGCTCGAGAACTCTGGGATTCCGGCGCGGGCGGGTGCCTTGACCGGCCCGGCTGTTCAGGATCGAGGAGGACTGCTTGCGGCGGGATCTGCGGTCGCGCGGCGGCGGTGGTCTTTCGGAGTGCTTCCGTACGCGCTGCGGAACGCACGGCTGAACAAGCCGGCGTCGGTGAAGCCCCAGCGAGCGGCGATGGCGTGGACGGGTACCGTTCGCGAGCGCGGATCGGCGAGATCGGCGCGGGCGCCTTCCAGCCTCCGGTGCCGGATCGTCGCGGAGACGGTCCGCTCCCGTTGCCTGAAGAGCGCGTGGAGTGTGCGGAGCGCGATGTGGTGGCGTGCGGCGATGTCCGCGGGAGACAGCGTCGGGTCGGTGAGGTTGGCGTCGATGAAGTGGTCGATGCGCGCCAGAAGCATCCTTGCGCGGGACTCCGGCTGTACCCGGCTCAGCAGGCCGAGCCGATGGGCGAGAAAGGCGGATGCAAGGTCCAGGGTCACCGGACCCAGCGCCGTGCAGTCCGGCTCCGTGAGCGCTGGGCCCTGCTCCATGACGCTGCACAGGTGGCGGGCCAGGACGGCGCCCATGCCGTCGGCGGCCGGGAGCCCCCGGGCCAGTAACTCGTCGATCCTGGCGTCCGGCAGGGGCAGAAGCCCCCGCGGCAGGTGCACGATGATGGCGCGCGAGGCGCCCACCACAGCGCCGCTGAGAGCCCGGCCGGCATAGGGACGCGACGAACTCCACATGAGGAACTCGCCGGCAGTCGCCTGGACCTCGTTGCGGTTCTGGGAGATCCACATCTGGCCGCCGAGGACCAGCGTCAGCTCATACGTCTCCGGATCCGACTGTCGGATCAGGCCGGCGGTACGCTGCGACTGCACGGCGGGGAAGGCAAGCGTGCTGGTCTGCACCGGCCCCATGGTCAAGAAGGCGACACTGCCCGTGAAATCAGCGGCGTGACTGCTGGTCTGCCGGGTGGGCGACACACTTTGGTTGACGGTCTCGCACCACCAGTCGAACCTTTGATCTGTCGGCAACGTGGTGCTGTCGAAGAACGTGTACGCCATTACCTTCACCCTCCCAGGTCGCGTCTTCCGTTCACTCTCGGCACCGGTTGCGCGCGAGACAACACGCCCCCCAGCCATGTCGCCCACGCTTGGCAGGAGAACGGCCTCGGGACTGGTGGGCTCGCATGCTGAGGTGTCGCGTATTCCTCGTTGAGGTCGGTCCTGGTGTCACCGTGTGTGGTCGCCGGGGGCGTATCGGCTCCAGGTTCCTCCGGCCTCTGTGACCGGGGCGGGTGGCAGCCTGCTGGCAGTGTCCGATGGTGCGGCCTGTCTTGTCGTGGTAGCCGAGCACCTTCGCGATGACGGGGGCCGGGGCCTGGAGGACGAGTTGGCGGATCGCGGAGGTCCTGCCGCGCTGGGGCGGGACGCCGATCTTCCGCAGGTGGACTTGGAGTATCCGGCGCTGTCGCTACGCGGCGCCCGCCGCCGTCAGGACCGCGACCGGCAGGAGCAGGATCCACTGCGGCAGCCGGAGCAGCGGCTTCGGCCAGCCGACCGACAGTGTGACGACCAGGAAGACGACTGTGTACGCGACGAAGTGCGCTGCCACGAACCAGGCCACCAGGCTGGTCGCCGACGTATCTTCCGCCAGCGCGAGGTAGAGCAAGGCGGCTGCGGAGAGCACCAGGTCGACGGTCACCATGTGCCACACGGCGTGAAAGACGCGCTTGGGTTCGTCTGCGAGTCCGCAGGACAGCAGCGGGCGCACCACATCCCGGCGCCCGGCGACGATGTGCACGGCGCTCACACCGAACGCGGTGATGCCCCCAGCGAGAAGCCAGCCGTTCATCGGATCTCGATTCCCTTGGCTATGACAGCAGCCAGCCGGCCGGCCAGCTGAGGGTCGGGGTGTTCCCCGACCAGGCCGACGTGGAAGAACACGGCTCCTGCCAGCGTGTCCAGGACCAGATCCACGGGCGTGTCGGCCGTGATCTCTCCGCGGGTCACGGCGCGTTCGAAGACGATCAGCAGCCGCTCCTTCGACGGGGCCAGGAAGTCGCTGCGGATGCGCGCCTTCAGCCCCGGATCGGCGGCGAAGTCGGCGAGCAGCCCCGGGAGCGCCGCTGCGGCGGCAGGTGCGTGGAACTCGTCGACCAGGCCCTGCAGCAGTGCGGTCAGGTCCCCGGCCAGCGTTCCGGTGTCTGGGACCGGAGCATGGTCGGTGGTCGTGAACACGGCCTCGAAGACCAACTCCGGCTTGCCCCGCCACCGCCGGTAGACCGTGTCCTTGCCGACGCCGGCACGGGCAGCCACCGCCCCGATCGACGTCGCGGCGTAGCCGACCTCGATGACCAGCTCTGTGGCCGCGCTGACGATCGCCTCGTGCGAGCGGGGATCCCTGGGACGTCCCCTGGAGGACGGAAAGGAGCTCATAGCGATTTAATATACGGGTCGACCCGTTTGATAATCAACATCGGTCGGCTTGCCGAGGGACATCTCCCCGCCCAGCGGTCGCCGTTGCCCGCGGGCCAACGCCTCACCACGCCGCCCTCATGGCCCTCGGCGATCGAGCCGTACCCTGGCGGTCCCCGCGCAGACGCTCGTCGATCAGGCGGCGTGCGACGCTGACGCTCTCGGGCAAGCCTCGCCGGCGGCTAAGAATCTGCGGTTCGTTCAGCAACTTGCGTTCCTGGCCGACCAGTTGCCCGGCATGTGCCGTGCCCCAGCCGGTCAGGCCGGGACAGGATCGACACGAGTGCCCCTACGAAGGGACTGTCCGAAATGGGCCTGGTGCACTCTGGCCCGGTGCCACCGTCGCCTTCCCTGGCGTGCGTGAGGATCTCTTGAGCGGTCATGGTGAGCGCGTGGTCTTCGCCGAGCAGCCGCTTGCCGTCGGTATGGAGCTGCTCGAACATCGGAATGGCCCGGCCCACATCCCCCGCCGGCAGATGGCCGCCAGCGAGGTCGTGGCGTGAGGCAAGCGTGTAGGGATGGGTGCCCAGCACGCGCTCGGAGGCGGTCAGAGCACCCTGGAGGTACTTGATCCCGCGGCCTCAGGCGGCTGCCGGCCGCTCGCGCAGGAGCAGTCCCGCGGTCACGGCGACCGCCGCCGCAGCCAGTCCGTGGACGCCGTATGCGGTCGCCGCCGGGCCGCCTTCTTTCAGCACGATCAGCATGTCGCCGACCGGGACGACGGCCATTGCCGCCATCGCCAGCCCGAGCGCCTTGCGCTGCCCGGCCAGCAGCAGCGTGAGTATCACCAGTCCGAAGCCGATGTCTCGCATGCCCTTGACCTGCAGGAAGCCCTCCCCCTGGTCCTGCGGCAAAGTCGGCACCCCGAACCCTGCGGCCGTGGCATGCGGTGCGAGCAGGAAGCTGATCCCGGTGTAGAGGAGGAACAGGCCGCCGAGGACGGCGAGGGCAGTGGCGAGGCGCTTCATAGTCATGACGGTTCTCCTGAGGGTGTCGTACGGCGGGGCAGAACGGAACGGATCGACGGCGGGCATCGCCTCGCCTCGCGAGGCATCGCAACCGCATCGCTGACAGCGGGAAGCGGGGAGCGGGCTGAGACTTCGTCTCCTGCCCCGGACGTCTCGGCGTTGTCCCGACCGGCGTCGAGAGGGGCTGGGGCTGCTGTGGCTCGCCGGTCTCGGCGATGCCGCCGATGTCGTGGCCGGGCCGGAGGTCGGCTGCGCAGCAGGGACCGGCCCGTTGCGTTGGAGGCGTCCGGCGGGCAGGCGCCGGTGAGCCCGGTCGGCGGCGCGCTCGGCGCCGGGCTGGTCAGGGGCAGATGATGTAGCGGCCGCGGAGGCCGCCCTTGGCGGTGGCCCGGTGGGCTTCGGCGGCCTGGTCCAGAGAGACGACCGCGTGGACGCGGGCCGAGAGTTCGCCCGAGGCGGTGCGGGTGAGGAGGTCGGCCAGTCGCGCGCTGTCGAGAGCGGTGACCACGGAGGCGACCGAGATCCCGCGCTCGGCGCGCGGTTCGAGGCCTGGCCGAAGCCCGACGTAGGCTCCGCCGTCGCGGAGCAGCCTGAGCGCTTCTTCGTTCAGCTGGGCGGGGTCGGCGACTGCGTCCCATTCCGGCTCGGCGTGTGTGGTGAAGTCGGCGCCGAGGCTGCGGACGAACTCCTCGTCGCCGGTGCGGGCGAGCCCGGTCACCTGCCAGCCGCGTTCCCGGGCGAGGACGGCGACGTTCGCTCCGACCGCCCCCGCGGCGCCGGTCACCAACAGCCGGGCGGCCCCGGCGGGCGCGTCGCCGAGCAGGTCGACTACCTGCGCAGCGGCCAGCCCATTGAGGGGGACCGTGGTCGCGGCCAGCAGGTCCAGCTCGTCGGGGACGAGGGCGACGTCGGCCGCTGCGACCACGATCTGCTCGGCGTAGGTGCCGTAGTCGCGGTCGAAGCCGACCACCAGACCGGCCACCCGGGTGCCGACGGCCAGGTCGACGCCCGGCCCGGACGCGTCCACGACGCCGGCGAACTCCCAGCCCAGGCCTGTGTGCTCGGGCTGATCGACCAGCCCTATCGAGTGGAAGAAGCCTGCCGCGACGCCGAGATCGGTGGGGTTGACCGTCGCAGCGGCGATGGCGACGCGGATCTGGCCGGGGCCGGGATCGACGACGGGCGCCTCGATGACCTCGATCGAATCGGGCCCGTTCGGTACGCGGACGACGGCGGTGCGGAAGGTGGGGGCGCCCATGGTTTTGCTCCTCTGCGGTGGGGTGATCGTTTCCGTGTTCCATGCTCGTTTTGTGGACTCCGCAGCGGAAGAAGGCACTTGAAAGTGCGTAAGCTGCCCTCAGGTACGGAAGGAGCGATCGATGTCGACGCAGACAGCGGCTCAGCAGCGGGCCGAGGCGAAAGCGAGCTACAACGCGTTCATGGACGGCTGCCCCAGCCGCCAGTTGCTCGACCGCATCTCCGACAAGTGGGTCGCGTTGATCCTCGCGGCGCTCGGCAGCGACGGCCCGCACCGCCCCGGGATCGCCCACGAAGACGGGCCGCGGGCGATGCGCTACTCCGAACTGTCCCGCCGGCTCGCGGGCGCCAGTCAGAAGATGCTCACCCAGACCCTGCGCTCCCTGGAAGTCGACGGCCTGGTCACCCGTACCGTCACACCCACCGTGCCCGTCACCGTCACCTACGAACTGACCGACCTCGGTCTGTCCCTGAACCACGTCATGGCCGGCCTCAAGGACTGGGCCGAAACGCACATGACCGACGTACTCGCCCACCGCGAGGAGCACCACCGCACGGCAGCCGAACACTGAGCTTGCTCGGGTACGCCTCCTGGGCGGGCGCTTCGAGCTGACAAGGCACGGCACCGTGCCTAGTTCGCGCAGGTCGGGGATGTGGTTGGAGAGGGCGCCCGGGGAGACGCCGAGGAGCTTGGCGATCGAGGCGATGGAACGGCCGGGGGTCGGGCAGCAGGTCGCGGGCGGCCTCGATGACTTCCTCGGTGGCGACGGTGGGGCGTCCGCCGACCTGGCCGCGGGCGCGAGCGGCGGCCAGACCCTCGCGGGCGCCCAGGACGATGAGTTCGCGGACGAACTCCGCGAGGGCCGCGACGACGTGGAAGACGAGCCGACCGCCGGATGTAATGGTGTCCAGGTTCTCGTGCAGCGAGGAAAAACCGATCTCGCGCGTACGGAGTTCAGCGGCCCATGTCGATGAGGTCCTGGAGGCTGCGGCCGTAGCGGTCGAGCGAGGGGACCACAAGGGTGTCTCCGGTGTCGAGGAAGGCGTGGCACGCCTTCAGCTCCGGGCACAGGTCGGTCCTGCCGCACTTCGTGTCGGAGAAGATCTCGCGGCGCCCGGCCGCGGCGAGGGCGTCGAGCTGCCGTTCGAGCTACTGACCACCGGTGGAGGCCCGCGCGTATCCGATCTCGATCTCGGTACGGACGAGGGGTTCGGCGACGAGGAGTTCGGGGTGGCCGGGCGGCCCCGGAAGGTCGCTGGTGATCCCGGATCGCGCCAGGAAACCCTCACGTGCTGGACAGCCGATTTCGGAAGCCCGAGCAAAACTCCCTTGCGCAATGGTCAAGAAGTGTTGACCATTGGGGCCATGCCTACCGACGATCTCCCCGAGACGTTCCACGTCACCACTGACGACCAGCTACGCGCCGTCTCCAATCTCACGCGCCACCGGATCATGGCCGTGCTCCGCTTCGAGCCCGCGACGATTACGCAGATCGCCGAGCGAGTGGGCCTTGCGAAGGGAAGCTCCAGCTACCACGTACGGCTGCTCGAGCGGGCCGGCCTGGTGAAAGTGGTGCGGACGCGCAAGGTCCGGGGGGTCACCGAGCGGTACTACGCCATGGCCGCGCGGGCGATAGTGCTGCCGGATCCGGGCGAGGGAGGCCCGGATGTGCTGATGCGGCACGCGGTGGCGGACCTGGAGGCAGCGCCGGTGGACAGCGAGCGGCACGTGCGGATGGCGCATCTGCGGCTCACCGAGGAGCAGTTCGCGGAGCTGGGGGCACGGCTGCAGGCGCTGGCGGACGAGTACCGGGAGCTGTCCGATCCGTCGCTGCCGGACGCGTCGCTCGTCTTCGCACTGTTCCACCCGGCATCGCGCGAGCAGGCCACAGGGGACGCCAAGTGACCTCAGACGTACGGAAGTTGCCGACCGGGTTCGGACGGCTGTGGACTGCGCAGACGGTGTCCTCGCTCGGTGACGGGGTGTTGCATGCCGCGCTGCCGCTGCTTGCGTTGACGTTGACGCGGGATCCGATGGCGCTCGCCGTCGTCACGGCCGCCGGAACGCTGCCGTGGCTGCTCTTCGGGGTGCTCGGCGGTGCGCTGGTGGACCGCTGGGACCGTCGGCGCACCATGTGGGTCGCGGACACGGCACGTGCGGTGCTGCTCGCGATACCCGCGGCGGCGGCCGCGCTCGACGTGCTGAGCATTCCACTGCTCGCGGCCGTCGCCTTCCTGCTCGGCCTCGGCGGACTCTTCTTTGACACGGCCGCCACGGCCTATCTCCCGGATCTGCTCGGCCGCGACCCCGCCCTCTTGGAGCGCGCCAACTCCCGCCTGCGAGGCGCTCAGACAGCCATGTCCGGCTTCGCGGGGCCGCCTGCGGGCAGCGCCCTGCTCGCGCTCGGGCGGGCGGTTCCGCTGCTCGCCGACGCTGTGTCGTTCATGCTCTCCGCACTGCTCGTACGGTCGCTGCCGGCCATGCCCCGGCCCGTGCCGGAGGTCCGCGAGTCGCTGCTTCGGCATGCGCGGGCCGGGGCGTCGTACATCTTCCGCGACCGGTTGCTGCTCGGGCTCGCGCTCCGCCCGGCGGTCGGGAACGTCGCCTTCCTCGCTGTGGAGACCGTCCTCGCCCTCTTCGCGCACGACCGCCTCGGCATCGACGCCTACGGTTTCGGCCTGCTCCTCACGGCGGAGGCCGCCGGCGGTCTGCTCGGTGCAGGCATCGCCTCCTTCCTCGGCCGCCGACTCGGCACCGGCACCGCGCTCACCTGCACAGCCGGCGTCGAGGGACTCGCCATCCTGTGCCTGGCCGCTGCCCCGAACCCGTACGTCGCCGGCCTCGCGCTCGCCGTCTGCGGGGCCGGCATGGGCGCCACGATGGTGCTCGGCCCCTCCCTCCGGCAGGCGATCGTCCCCGCCCACCTGATGGGCCGGGTCGCCTCCACCTCCCGCATGCTGGCCATGTGCGCCGCCCCCGTCGGGGCCTTCCTCGGCGGCTGGCTGGCGACCGCCTACGACGTACGCACCCCGCTCTACGCCGCCGCCGTCCTCCTCCTGGCGATGACGGCCGTCACGGCATCCATGACCAGCAACCGCCGGGTCGAAGCGGCGCTGCGTGCCGCCGCCCCGGCCGGTGGTCCAGATCACCCGGAGTCCCGGGATCCCGTTCAGGAAGGCGCCGTTCAGGGCTCCGCGAGGCCGTTGAGCCAGCGCTGAGCCCAGCTTGGCGTCCCTCGCCTCGGCCTCGGAGCGTCGGGGGCCTGGCCTCCACGGGATGCGACGAGTGGTCCAGCGAGCCGGGTGCGCCGCCGTCAACCCTCGTCGTCCTCGACAGCCTCCGGGTCCCGGAAGGGGCGCAGGCCCTGACCGGTCCGCCAGCCTTGATGTCGAACAGACGGCGGCCCAGGAAGTCGATGCGCCGGTCCTCGAGCGGGGAGGCGGGCGACGTCCTCGTCGTTGATGTCGTGGCCCTCGGACGGAGCCTGGCGACGGCGGCGTCCCGGTAGCGGGTGTTCCACAGGCCGTGGTTGACCGTACGAGGTGCGGGTTGGCGAACTCGTCCCGGAGCAGAGTGACCTCCAGGCGTTCGCCGGCGAGCTGGGCACGAAGTGTCGCGCTCGGCTCGATGACGTCGTTGACCTCGTCGAGCCCGGCGTGGAAATCGCGTGGCGCCCGGGCCGACCGCGATGGGGCTGGCCGCTGGCCGCCCCAGGACCCGTTGACCCCGATCGCCTTCAGCGTCCTGGCTCGCCAGGCCGGGTTCCGGCAGCTCCACACGACATGGCCGGCCCGGCGGGCCTGGGTTAGGGAGACCAGCTTCTTGGCTGCGGCGACCTGCAACTGATGTCGAACTCCCTGACCCACCATGCGTCGGGGTTGCCGGGTAGGCGAGTGTGGTGCGGTTCGCGAGGCCCGCTGGGCGGCGTGCTTGAGCTGCGGCCCGAGCACGATCTCGCCGTCAGGCTCCTGGGCCGCGATGATCGACATGGTGCGGCTTGTGTCCGCAGAAGCCGTGTGCCGGTGACTCGCGCGGCGATGGAGCAGGCGTGTTGTCGCGGACCACTTCCGCGACGCAGGCAGCCGGAGGTCTCGCATTCCGAGACCATCCACGTGATGCGCACCACTCTCCGAGCGCCTCGGGTCGCGCATACGCGATCATGACCGGAATGAACGCTCGCTTCCTCGGTATCCCCGATCTGGCCCAAGCCCCGTCCGTGGCGGTCGTCGTCGACGTCATGCGTGCCTTCACCGTGGCCGCCTGGGCCTTTGCCCAGGGAGCGGAAAAGATCGTCCTTGCCGAGTCGCTGGACGACGCCTTGGCGCTCAAGGCTCGCCACCACGATTGGGTGGCGCTCAAAGACGGCCCGCCCGCACCCGGGTTCGATGCCGTCAACTCGCCGGGCCTGCTGCGGTCTATTGACCTTGGCGGACGGACCGTTGTGCAGAAGACCACGGCAGGGACAGTCGGTGCCCTTGCCGTCAAAGACGCGCCACTGGTGCTGTGCGCCAGCTTCGTGGTGGCGGAGGCAACGGCCCAGCTCTTGCGGACACACAAGAGCGACAGCGTCACGTTCGTCGTCACGGGCGAGGACGGACAGGCCGATGAAGATCTGGCCTGCGCGCAGTACATCGCACGGAGAGCTGCCGAGACTGGGACGGATGCAGCTGAGTTCCTCCGCCGCGCTGCCGACTCACGCGCCGCCGCCGAGCTGACGGAGGGTGTGCGTCAAGGAGTCCATCCCGATGACGTTGCACTCTGTCTTGAGCTCGACCGGTTCCCCTTCGCCATGGTGGCGACCTTGGAAGACTCGTTGATGGTCCTCCGTCCGTGCGCCGTTCCTTCGCTGACCGACGACACCTCGATCTGATCGCTGGCGAGGTCCGACTCTCGCCGTACGAGAGGCAGCATCCGGTCAGGTATGCGGCATCAGCCGCACGTCCCGAAGACGGTGGCTCGGGTGGCGGCAGGTGGCTGAACCGAGCAGCGCCGGCAGTGATCTCGCAGAGCCCGACGATCTCTTCGTGCTGGGCGGCAAGGCGGGCCAGGGCTTGAGGTAGGTCCGCTGGGCTGGCCGCGGAGATTCTCATGCGGAGTCCTCGTTCATGGCGGTGCAGGCGGCGACGATCTCGGCGACGACGGCGAGACTTAACCCCCGCGGTGGCAACTGGTGCGGCGCGGCCAGCCGCACCAGGCCGTCGCGCACCTCCGCGATCGCCTGGACTGGGCGAAGGCGGTGCGCGGGTAGCACCTGCGACGACCCCTGTCGCGCACACCACTACGGCCGAATCGACCGCAGTGCAGGCGACTTCGGACTGTCCGGCCCGTACCCATTTCTCTGCACTCGGTGGCAGAGCCCCAGTTCATCCGTGCACATGACTACGGACATGCGCACACGACGCGAGACCGGAACATCACGCTGAGCTCCTTGTGTTGCAGCTTCGGGAGTGCAAGGCCGTCATCTGGAGCATCGGTTCGCGTCGCTTTCGGCGGCTGCCTTGATTCGCTGGAGTGTGGTCAGCATGCCGGCGCGGAGTTCGTCGTGGAAGTTGTCGTAGCCGCCCAGCAGCAGCGTATAGAGCGGGCGCAGCATCCAGGCTCGGGTGCCGGAGGTGTCTCGCTGCTCGGTGAGCAGGGTGCCCTGGCCGGCAGGTTGAAGCCGGTATCGCCACAGGGTGTTGTGGGTCGTGGTGCGGAAGGCGAACTCCCGGCAATACTCGACGCGCTCCACCCTGTTGAGGGTGGGCAGAATGACTATGCCGCGCCGGTTGACGCCGAGGAATCGTGCACCGGGGACTGGTCCGCGGGTGCGGCCTATCCAGATGCAGCGGCGGCAGCTGGGGCTCCACAGCCGCATCCGCGTGGGGTCGGAGACCAGTTCCCACACCACTTCGGGTGCGGCATCGATGTGGAGGGATACCTCGTCCAGGTCGTTCATCGGTGCTCTCCGTTGCTACGTCGGTGGTGCGGGGTCGCGGGTCAGGCGGTGATGGCGCGGCTGGCCGCGTCCAGCAGGGCCCTCGTCTGCCCGTCGGCGAGGTCGCCGTGGATCAGCCAGTGGTAGATCAGGGGGCCGCAGAGCAGGTCCTGAATGTCCTCCGGGGTCAGGTCTTCGCGGAGCTGGCCGCGCTGTTGACCTTGCTGGATCAGATCGTGGACAAGCCGCTCGCGGGGGCGCAGATAGTGCTCCCGGAGCAGGGCCTCCAGCTCGGGGTGCCGACCGGCTTCGGCGTGAACGGCCAGGACTGTCCTTCCGGCAGGAGAGTTGGCCAGCCGGGCGACGAAGTCGACGGCCAGCTCGATCAGATCGTGCAGTGCGTTACCGGTGTCCGGAGTGCGCAGCGGCGGCACGGTCTGCACCAGGGCGTGCACGACGAGGGCGTTCTTGTCGGCGAAGCGCACGTACACGGTGGGACGGCCGACGCCGGCACGGGTGGCGACCGCGCCGATCGTGAGGTCGGCGTAGCCGCGTTCGCCGAGCAGTTCCAGGGTCGCCGACACGATGGCCTGATCGATGTCGCGGTCACGGGGGCGGCCGCGCGCCGAGGGTTTGCCTTGATCCGTCACGTCGCTACATTACATGACGTCCCGTAAAGTAAATCAGGATGCCTCCGCCGCACCCATGACATCGCCTACTGATAGTTCGTTGAATCCGGCAGCAGACGTCAACGCCGTGTCCGGTGGCGACTGCGACGATCAGGCCTGGAGCTCGGAGGATAGGTCCGTGTCCGTCCAGGCCTGCCACCACCGGTTGAGGGTGACGGCGGGGGTGAGCCAGGACCGTATGGCGCGTCATGCCCTGGGCCAGCAGGGCGGCTGGGGCTCGTCGTACGGGGGCCCTGTCTGGCCCGTCGTCGGGGCAGCGTCCGGCGCACGCAGTTGACCAGCGGCGGCGAACCGACGACTCCCCCGTTGGCCCCACCACCTGAGCCGCCGCCCCCGCGCGCGGCAGCGCACCCACACGCAGAGCTGCGCATTGATCATGCATGCAGGTAATTCTCCGCATGCCTTGAAATGGGGCCGAGTGCATACTGGATCAAGCCCGGCCAACGGATGTGCGAGCTGGGGACACTCAGAGGGCCTCACCAAGCCTGTCTGCCCTTCCTCATCGCTCAGCAGCCACTCTCTTGGAGCATGCATGCCCTCCATCCCCCTCGACCCGGAGGCCGAACTGTGCACCGGCAGCCGAGGTGTTGCGGCCCAGAAGTGGGAGCCACCGCTCGATCCCGAAGGCCTCATGCTTGTGCTGGCCAAGATGCGAGTGTGGAACCCGCTCGTCCTGGAATCAGTCTTCGATGACCTGGACAAGGTCCTTGGCGACTGCTTACCTGCAACCGGGGAGATCGAGGAGCTCGCAGAGCGCCTGCGCGGAGCTCTGCTGCAACTCCTCAACATCACGGTCGCTGATCCCCAGTTCCAGCCCGACGAAGCCATGGCTGAGGTTCTCGAGCGAGCGCGCCACGTCATCTCCCTCCCGCTTCCGGGTGGTTACTGGCCAGCGGTTGGGCAACTGCGCAGGATGAGCTGGGTCGCCTCGACTCTTTTGGATCGACTGATCGCCTCGTCGCACATCAACGAAACCTCGTGACACATCGCAGCAATCCGATTGAGACTGGGGGCAGTTCGGCTCGGGGGGATGCCGAGTCGGGCCGTAAGCAGCCCAGCCTGAGGCTCCACAGTATTAGCCGGGACGACCCGCACCGGGCACCTCCATCGAATCCGGCGTCGTCGAGTGTCACGACCACCACCTTCCGGGCTGCCTTCAGGACTCCAAGGAGGGGCACCGGGCGGCGCGTCCCACAGGAACGGGACTGCCTCGACGGTCGCGTCGAAGGCAGCCAGCTCACCGAGCCACAGGCCAAGATCTCTCGCCGCTGAAGCACCGGTCCGGGCGTCGCCCCACGCGACGCGTGACAGCGCCGACCCGGCGCCTCTGCCGCCGATCCGTACGCATGCGTCAGCTCATGGGGCGTCAACCTCCTTCGCCGCGTGATCCGTTACGCGGCGCCCCAGCCGTCTTGGAGGAGAGCGAAGGCGGCGTCCATGGCGAGTTCGGGGTCGTCGGAGCGATGGGCGAAGGCCGCTGCCTCCAGGGCGAAGTGGGCAAGGGCGGCGCACCGATAGTCGTCGGGCCGGCTCCCGATGGCCTCGGCGATCGCACGGGCGAGGGCGTCCTGGTGGCGCATCCACATGCGGTGCCCGTACTCGCTCAGGGCCGGCGTGTCGTTGACGAGGCGCGCGAAGGCCGCGAACCGCGCATCCCAGTCGCCGGCGCTGGTCCGTACCCGCTTGATGTGCGCGCACAGCACCTGAGGGATGCCCTGGCCCTCCGGCCGGTCGCGGACGGCGGCGACGAGGCCGGCCTCCTGCTCGGTGTCTTCGTCGAAGACGAGCGCTTCCTTGGTGGGGAAGTACTTGAGCAGCGTGGTGGTCGACACGTCCACGGCGTCTGCGATGTCGCGGATGGTGACGTTGTCGTAGCCGCGTTCGAGGAACAGGTTCAGGGCGGTGTCGGCCAGCGCCTGGCGGGTGGCGGCCTTCTTGCGCTCGCGACGCCCCACGGTTGCAGTCATGCCTGCATCATAAAGAAAAGACGCCGACATAAAAAGTTGTGTCGTTGCACTTTTTGGGCGAGTGTGTTTTTGTGGTGGCTCGGTCAGCGAGGCGCCGCCTGGCCCCGCCCACTCCTCACCCGCCCAGGCCACCGCGCCCACCGGCGCAAAGGCCCTGCCCCATCGACGAGTTCACGTGCGTCAGCATGAGAGAAGGCACTTTATGAACGCTCCCACCCCTCGTATCGCGATCATCGGAGCCGGCGTCGGCGGACTGACCTGTGCCCGCGTCCTCCAGCGGCATGGCATCCCCGTCACGGTCTACGATCTCGACGCTTCTCCCTCCGCCCGCGACCAGGGCGGCACCCTCGACATGCACCCCGGCACCGGCCAGCACGCCCTGTACGCGGCCGGCTTGCTGGACGACTTCCTCGCCTTGGCCCGCCCCGAGGGCCAGCAGATGCGCATGGTCAGCGCCGACGGCCGGATCGTCTTCGACGGCATCCCGCCCGACGCCGACACCGCCGAGGGCAACCCCGAGATCGACCGCGGCCAGCTGCGCAACCTCCTACTGGACTCCCTCAAGCCCGGCGCCGTGCGCTGGGCCCACAAGCTCACCCGCATAGAGCCCGTCGGCGACGACGTCCACCGCCTGCACTTCGCCGACGGCGCCACCACCGACGCCGACCTCGTCATCGGCGCCGACGGCGCCTGGTCCACGGTCCGCCGCCAGCTGACGGACGCGACGCCCCTCTACACCGGTGTCACCTTCGTCGAGACCGGCTTCAACGACGTCGACACCCGCCACCCCCGCCTCGCGGCACTCACCGCCGCCGGCACCATGATGGCCCTCCACAACCAGCAGGGCTTCGTCGCCCAGCGCAACAGCGGCGGACACATCCGCGTCTACGTCGCCATGCGAACCGACGAGGACTGGCACCAGCAGGCCGGGCTCGACCTCACCAACGCCGCTGCCGTGCAGAGCGCCCTCCTGGACCGGTTCACCGGCTGGAGCGACCACCTGCTCGGCTTCATCACCGACACCGACACGGGCTACCTCAACCGCCCCCTGTACGCCCTGCCCGTCCCACACACCTGGACGCACACGCCCGGCCTCACCCTCCTGGGCGACGCCGCCCACCTCATGTCCCCGTTCTCCGGGATGGGCGCCAACCTCGCCATGCTCGACGGCGCCGACCTCGCCCAGGCCCTCATCGACAACGCCACCATCGACCAGGCCGTCACCGCCTACGAGAAGATCCTGCTTCCGCGCTCCGTCGAAGCCGCCGAAGGAGCGGCCGAAGCCATCGACGACGCCTTCAACCCCGACGGCGCCGCCCAGGTCCTTGCCCACATGACCCAGCACCACTGACCCATCACACGCCCTCATCCGCCAGCGCTGGATAGGCCCAGTGACATTCCCGCCTCGCGACGTCGGCCGGACAGGCCTTGATATTCGGCCGCTGCCATAGGCACTCCTGGCCATGCCATGGCCACGGCCAGCGCTATGACGACCCGCAGTCCACGCCGAGGAAGCGGGCGCCGGCCACTGCCGCGGACGCCGAGATCAGCACCACGCTCACGAACGGACGACGTACTCCCCCGCCCACGGCGCGGGTCCGGCAGCCTGGCCAGCCGCTCCGGCAGCGACATGCCCGCCGCCCGGTGCGGCGGCAGGGCCTTGACGCGACACGGCATGGCAGACTGACGGCGCATCGAAGCTCCGTCGCAGGCAGGCGGCTTGGGAAGGTCGTCTGCGTCGACGGGGTCTCGTTGCGTCGGGCAGGGCCACCCTCCCTGCGACGCTGCAGATCACGCGACTGTGCAACGGCCCTGCGCCGGGACCTGCCATGCTGAGCAGGCTCGACTCGATCCTCACACCATGGAGGTCTTGATGCGTGCAGGCGTCGTCGTCGCCGCGCAGCCCGGTGTGGAGGACCTCGCCGTGCGGGCCGAGGAGTTGGGCCTGCACAGCTTCTGGGTCAACGACACCCCGATGGTCCACGGCGACCCCTTCGTCGCCTTGAGCCTGTGCGCGAAGGCCACCAGCCGCATCAGGCTCGGCGTCGGCGTGACCTCGCCGGCTCTGCGCTCGGCCCCGGCCGCCGCAAGCGCGCTCGCCAGCCTCAACGCCCTGGCGCCGGGCCGGATCATCTGCGGAGTCGGCACCGGGAACACCGCCCGGCGCACCCTGGGCATGCGGCCGACCACGGCAGCCAGGCTGGAGGACTTCACCGCCGCACTGCAGGACCTGTGCGCCGGACGTTCGACCGAGTACCGCGAAGGCGACCTGGTCCGCGACATCCGGTTCCTGCACGCCGGGGCACACGTGAACACCGCCGACCCGATCGAGTTCGTCGTGGCCGCGCTGCTCGGGCCGAAGGCCGCCGCCGTCGCCGGCCGCCGCGGCGCCGGCCTCATCTCCTTCGGCCTGCTGGACCCCACCGCCTGGCACGCGCTGCACGACACCCGCCGCCACGCCGCCCAGGGCACACCCCGCGACCCCGACTCCCACACGGACTCCCGGGCGTACTCCTACGTGGTCACCTCGCTCCACCTGCTCGACGAGGACGAGGACCCCCACGGCGACGCGGCCCGGGACGCGACCGGCCATCTCGTCCTGTCGCTGCTGGCCTTCGCCGCCGACACAGCCGCCGACACACCCGCCTTCGCCGAGCAACTCGGCCCCGAGGGACGCGAGGCGGTGCGGCGGCTCCTCGACCGGCGCGGCACTACCGCCGCAGCGCCGGACCGGCACACCAAGCTCTACCCCAACTACCTCGGACGCATCGCACCGCAGGACCGGGACCTGGTCCTGCCCTCGCTGATGAACACCCTGGCACTGGTCGGCGCCCGCGACGACCTCCTCGCCCGTATCACCACCCTGGAACAGGCCGGCGTCGACGAACTCCTCATCCAGCCGGTGATCGACCCGCCCACCGAGATGGCCCGACTCGCGAGACTCCTCACCTGAGCTGACCCGCCTGCCGCACGTCCTCGTACCTGCACACCTACAAGATCAGTGCTTGTCGCTCGAACAGAGAGCCGAGGTGCCTGATGCGGCGCTCAGCGCTGGGCTTCGCCCACCCGAGACGGCTCTCCCGCGTCCCCGGACACAGCGCTCTTCTCAGCGGCCCTATGAGTGCAGCTCGCTCGCAGGAAAAGGAGAGGCGCGTGGCCCAAATCAGGCTTGCTCTGACGGTTGTTCTATTCGGGCCCATCCATTGATGTTCTGACCGGTGGTCCCGAAGGCTTCGTCCAGTCGGTTGCTGAGATCGAGAAAGGCGCCGCGCTCGGGTTGCTGTTCAGTTCAGTTCGGCGCCTGGGATCCCCTGACCGCGCCAGCGAAGAACCGCACGGACCGAATCCAATGAGCACACCGAGAGAATGTCCGAGACGTAACTGTCGCTTTCGCTCCACCATTGGCCCTGCAGGGTCGCCCTCTGCTTTTCCCTGCATCCCCCGGCGACTTCCGTTCCGCTGACCCGGGCGAATCCTCCTCCCATTCAAAGACAATACGCGAGAAAAACGTTAGGCCTGCTGAACCGGCAGGCCGAAACGACCGCCCGCACGGGGTAGCCGTCTGGGTACTCTGCCGCTCCCGGCGGCCCCAGGACGGGCCCCGGGAGCGGTCGCACCGGTGCCGGCGCGCCCAACACCCCCTTCCTGCTCCCGATGCAGCCCACGACGCGGGACACCGGGTGGGACAGGGCGCGGAGCAGAGGCACAACACGGGGCGGGGCACGGAATTCACGCGAAGTCAAACAACAGGATCAGAGATTGACAGGACGCTTGGCGGTATGCCCACGGGAGCGCACTAGACCGCCCGTCCGATCACATCTTCACGAATTGACAGAGCGCTTGTCGGCATGCCCTCGAAGGCGCCAGAAAATCGCCGACTGCTGCCGACCGCCCGGGAATTGACACACGCTCAATAGTTGCCTACGGTCCGCTCGTCAGCTTTTCCAGACCGCATCCGAAGGTATTCATGACTTCATCTACGTTGCCGAAGTCCAGGCAGCAGTTGATCCTTGCCGTTCTCATGGTGTGTTCACTGCTGATCTGGCTGGACAACACCGTCTTGAGCACCACCCTGGAGACTCTCTCGGACCCGGTCCGTGGGCTGAACGCCAGCCCGGCCGAGCTGCAGTGGGCCACCGGCTCGTACACGCTGGCCTTCGCCACCTTGATGTTCACCGCGGGTGCGCTGGGCGACCGCTTCGGCCACCGGGTCGTGCTCGCGGCGGGTCTGGTGGTCTTCGGCGCGTCCTCGGTGTGGGCGGCGTACGCGGGCGACGCGGGGCAGCTGATCGCCGCGCGGACGGCGATGGGCGTCGGCAGCGCGCTGATCATGCCGGCCAACCTGGCCATCCTCATATGGACGTTCACCGGCCCGGCCCGGTCGACCGCGATCGCCATCTCCTCGACCTCCGCCGGTGTCGGCATGGCGGTGGGCCCGGTGCTCGCCGGTGTGCTGCTCGACCACTTCTGGTGGGGCTCGGTCTTCCTGGTCAATGTCCCGGTCGTGGTCCTCGCGCTGATCGGCATCGCCCTGCTGGTCCCGAACTTCCGCAGCCCCGTCGTGCGACCGCTGGACCCGGCCGGGATGCTGCTGTCCGTCACCGGCCTCGCGGCGCTCGCCTACGGACTGATCCGCGCGGGTCAGGTGGCGGCCTGGGGCCGTACGGACGTCTGGGCGCCGATCGTCGGCGGACTGATCCTGCTGGCCGTGTTCGTCCGCGTCGAACTGCGCAGCAAGACGCCGAGCTTTGATCCCCGGCTGATCGCCCAGCGCGCGTTCGGCGGCGGCAATGTGGCGCTCGGCCTGCTCCTGTTCGCCGTGTCCGCGGTCACCTTCTACAACGCGTTCTACCTGCAGGGCGCGCGCGGCTACTCGCCGATCGAGGCGGGCCTGGCCGGCCTCCCGACCGCGCTCGGCGCGATCTTCGGCGCGCCCGTCGGCGCCCGCCTGGTGCACCGCTGGTCGCTGCGGCTCGTCGCCGTGCCGGCGCTGATCGTCGCGGCGCTGACCATGGGCGCGTACGGGCTCTTCGGACTGGGCACGCCCCTCGTCTGGATCGAGGTCGTGCTGCTGGTCCAAGGTCTGTCCATCGGCATGGTGCTCGGCCCGGTGACCGCGGCGCTGATCAGCACGCTGCCGCTGGAGCGGGCCGGCGCCGGGTCGGCCGTCACCAACACCGTGCGCCAGACCGGCAGTGTGATCGGTATCGCCGTCGGCGGCACGATCATGTCGATCGTGTACCGACGCGCGATCGAGCCGTCGCTGGACGGTGTCCCCGGACCGCTACGGGAGCAGGCGCGGGTCTCCGCCGAACAGGCGCGGCACGTTGCCGCCACGTCCCACCTGCCCGCGCTCGGACACGCCGCCGACGACGCGTTCGTCCACGCCATGCACGTCGGCGCGGTCTGGATCATGTTCATCTCGCTCTTCGGCGCGGCCGTGCTGCTGCTCGCCCTGCGCTCGGTCCGCAGGCCCGCGGCTGCCGGGGGCGCGCCGGAGCCCGCCCGGGACGGCGGCCCGACCGCGGACGAGACGGCCCCCGGGGCTGAGGCCGGGGACTTGACCGCCCGCGAGGGCGACGACGTGGGCGCCCGCTGACGCCATGGGATCCATGCAGAAGCTCCCTGAGGCGCGGTCAGGCAGTCAGGCCACGTACCTGCCCGACCGGCACATGTTCGCCCTGTGGACCTGGGCCGACGGCGCCGTGGGGGCGGCCCCGCCGGTCGGTGACGTCGACACCGTCCCCCTGGTCGTCCCGACGCCGGACCTCGGCAGGCTCAAGGTGTCCGACGTCGACTGCGTGCTGATCGAGCCGGACCGGCTCCCGGCCGTGCCCCTCGACTCGCCCGGCCGGTCTGTGGACGTCTGGCGGTCGTGGATCGCGGGCGGCGAGTCGGCTCTGCCCATCGCCGCGCACGCGGTCCCCGACGCCACGGGTGTCGCCGTCACCACGGCGGAGCACGCGAGCGACGTCTTCCGCCGCACCACCGCGGCGGGGGCCGAGATGCGCACGGCGCTCACCGCCAAGCTGCGCCCGTATCAGATACGCGGGGTGAGCTGGCTGCGCGAGACCATCGAGACGCACAGCGGCGCGGTGCTGGCCGACGAGATGGGACTCGGCAAGACCCTGCAGACCATCGGCTGTGTCGCCGGACGGGCCCAGAAGGGGCCGCAACTGGTGCTCTGTCCCACGTCGTTGGCGATGAACTGGGCGCACGAGATCGCACGGTTCGCACCTGACCTGCACACCACGATCTGGTGCGGCGGGCCGCTGCCCGCGGTGGACAGCGGCACGGTGGTGCTCACCGGCTACCCCACGCTGCGCACGCACAGCCCGGCCCTGGCGGGGATCCAGTGGAGCACCGCCGTCTTCGACGAGGCGCAGGTCCTGAAGAACCCCCGTACGCAGGTGTCGAAGGCCGCGCGCACCATCGCGGCCGACGCGCGGATCGCCCTGACCGGCACGCCCGTCGAGAATCACCTCGACGAGCTGTGGGCCCTGCTCAATCTGGTCGCACCGCACCTGTTCGGGAACCGGACGCAGTTCCGCCGTCGTTTCGTGCGGCCGATCGCGGACGGCTCCCCGGCCGCTTCCGCCCGGCTGCGCGGGGCCATCGAGCCGGTCGTGCTGATGCGGAAGAAGTCCCAGGTCGCGGGGTCGCTCCCGCCGAAGATCCATGCCGATCTCATCTGCGACCTCACCGAGGAGCAGGAGAGGCTGTACGACCGGCTGCTGGAGCAGGTCGTCGACGACGGCTTCGGCAGTGGCGCCCAGCGGCAGACCAAGGTGCTCTCGGTCCTGACCTCGCTCAAGACGGTCTGCAACCATCCGGGCCTGATCACGGACGACCTCGGTGAGCTGTCGGGCAGGTCGGGAAAGCTCGACCTGTGCACCGACATCGTGGCCGACAACCTGGAGAACGACTCTCCGACCCTCGTCTTCACCCAGTACCGGCAGACCGGTGAGCTGCTGGTCCGGCACTTCGCCGAACAGTTCGGGGTGAGTACGCCGTTCTTCCACGGCGGCCTGAACCAGGAGCAACGGGCCGACATCGTCCGCCGGTTCCAGTCCGACGACGGTCCGAAGGCGCTCGTCCTCAGCCTGAAGGCCGGGGGCACCGGGCTCACGCTCACGCGCGCGGCCGACGTCGTCCACTTCGACCGCTGGTGGAACCCGGCCGTGGAGGCTCAGGCGTCCGACCGGGTCCACCGGATCGGCCAGACCCGCACAGTCACCGTCACCACCCTGACCACCGGAACCACCGTCGAGGAGCACATCGCGGCCATGCACAACCGCAAGTCCGCGCTCTCGGACATCGCCGACACGTCCAGCGTCGCCGAGCTGACACGCCTGGACGACGACCGTCTCATCGAGATCCTGCGCCGGAAGCGAGTCAACTGACCATGGCCGACCACGACTACGGATACACGAAGTGGGGCAAGGACTGGGTCCGGTTCGCCGAGTCGTTGCGCCAGACCCGTCCCGATCCCCAGCTGCCGAGCGCGCGGCGCATGGCGCGCGACGGCAAGGTGCAGATCACGTTCGACGGCCGGACCGTGCGCGCCGCCGTGCACCGAGGTCGCGGCACCACGGTGGTCACGATCGAGGTCGCGCCGATGTCCGCGGGGGCGACGGCCGAGATCTCCCGTCGGCTGAGCGGCATCCAGCCCCTGCTCACCGACGATCTGTACCGCGCGATCGCCGACGCGGGCCATCCGCCCGCGCCGGCCCTCGAAAGCGCCGACTGCTCCTGCCGGGCCGCCACCCCGCGGTGCGTCCATGAGCTGGCCGTCTACTACGACATGGCGCGGCGCATCGACGACGATCCCCGCATCGCTCTCGACGTGCAGGGCTTCTTCCGTGCTTCGGCGGGCAGCGGCAAGGCGTCCGCCAAAGCGACGGCGCAGCGCTGGATCGCGCTCAACTCCCTTGATCCGGCCGCCTACTTCACGGTGGCCGAGTGACGCGGCCTGTCTGAGAAGGAGCAGTTCGTGCCCGCCCGGCGGGCACGCACCCTCACCACCCGCTGAGCCCGCGGATGCCCCCGCATCCTCCGGCCGTGACGTCCGCCCCCATTGAGGCGCTGCCTCAGCGCCGCATCCGCGTTCGCTATCTCTGTTTCCGGCGCGGGGGGCAGCAGTGAGGCGTACGAGGTGGGGGCGTGCTGCTCCAGCCACGCCACGACATGGCCCCATGCCGCCTCGACTTGGGCCGCCTGGCCTTCTGCATCCAGTCGATCGCTCATCCCGCCAACTTACGGAGGCTGCCCTCGGGATGTCGTGTTGTTGCTCAGTGTCCTGTCTCATCGAAGTGGTGCCTGAGCTGTCCCGGGTGCTGACCGATGGGGGCAGGAGCTGGTCATAGCCGTGCGGCCGTGCGGATCAGGCCGGCCAGGGCGAGGGAGCGGCTGTGGGCGGGCCAGACGATGTGGGTCACGACGGGAGGCGCGTCGGCCAAGGGGACGGCCGTGTGCTCGGCCCACAGCCAGGAGCGGGCTGAGTCGGGGACGACCGCCACGGTGCGTCCGAGGGCGATCAACTGGGCCAGTTGCGTCTGGTTGTGGATCTCGGGGCCCGGGCCGGGTGCGTAGGCGCCGTGGGTGGGCCAGCGGGCGAGCGGCAGATCGGGGACGTCCCTGACATCGGCCAGGGACAAGGTCTCGCGGGCGGCGAGGGGGTGCCCGGCAGGCAGGACGGCAACCTGCCCCTCGGTCGTCAGTGCCTCGCTGTCGAACCCGGCGAGGGAGTTCCACGGCGTGTGCATGAGCGCGACATCGGCGCGTCCGTCGCGCAGCAGCTCTTCCTGTTCGCAGAGGCCGCACGGCAGCACCTCGATCTCGGCGCTGTCGGGTTCGGCCGCGTGAGCGTCGAGAAGTTTCCGCAGCAGTTCGTGGGACGCGGCGGCCTTCACCGCGAGGACCAGCCGACCGCGGGGGCCGCCAGGGCTGTCGGCGCCGCCGGCACGCCGGGTACGGCGAGCGGCGGCAGCGGTCGCGTCGAGGGCCGCCCGGCCCTCGTGCAACAGCACCTCTCCGGCACCGGTCAGACGGACGCCACGGCGGTTGCGCTGCAGCAGGCAGACCCCGAGGCGCCGTTCGAGCTGCTGGATCGCCCGCGACAGCGGCGGCTGGGCCATGCCGAGGCGCTCGGCGGCGCGCCCGAAGTGCAGTTCCTCGGCGACCGCCACGAAGTACCTCAGCTCGCGGGTCTCCAGGGTGTCCACGGCCGCAGCATACGCGGTGATACCTGGCGGGTATGACAGGACACCGTATCGGTGTTGGCCGCGCCACTCGTCCGCGAGCCAACATCATCAGCATGAGCGAAACGATGATTGCGCTGGTGACCGGCGCGAACAAGGGCATCGGGTACGAGATCGCGGCCGGGCTGGGCAGCCTCGGGTACCGCGTGGGCGTCGGAGCCCGCGACGCCGCCCGACGCGAGACCGCCGTCGGGAAGCTGCGCGCCGTCGGCGTGGACGCGTTCGGGGTACCGCTGGACGTGACCGACGACCAGAGCGTCACTGATGCCGCGGAACTGATCGAACGGCTGGCCGGGCGCCTGGACGCCCTGGTCAACAATGCCGGCATCTCGGGCGAGATGGACCCGGGGTGGGTGCAGGACCCGACCGCGCTCGACCTGGAGGTGCTCCGCACAGTCGTGGATACCAACGTCATGGGTGTCGTCCGGGTGACCAACGCGATGCTGCCACTGCTGCGGCGCTCGGCCTCGCCACGCATCGTCAACGTCTCCAGCAGCGTCGGCTCCCTGGCCCGGCAGGCGGACCCCGACACCGAGATCGGCCCGATCATGGCGGCCTACGCGCCGTCGAAGTCGTTCCTCAACGCCCTCACCGTGCAGTACGCCCGGCAGTTCGCCGGTACGAACATCCTGATCAACGCCGCCTGCCCGGGCCTGGTCGCGACCGACTTCACAGGTTTTCACGGACCCCGCACCCCTGAACAGGGCGCGGCCACTGCGATCCGGCTCGCCTCCCTGCCCGACGGCGGCCCGACCGGTTCGTTCTTCGAGGACGACGGCGTCGTCCCCTGGTGATCACGAACCCGCCGTGAATCGACGAGGCTCCGCCAGGTCCACGAAACGACGGCAAGGACCAGATCGACTGAGGCAGTGTCAGGCATCTGCCCGACAGGGACCAGACCGACTGAGGTCTCCCGCGACGCGGCGTCTCAACCGATCTGGTCGCCGCAGGCAAGGGCCCCGATCCCGGACTAGGTCATCGGAGACGGGACACAAGGCTAGGACTCGCTCGCTCCTGAGCGGGTCCAGACGGCGAGGCCGCCTCCAGACAGCGATACGAAGCGCCATCCTGCCGGGCTCGTGACCTGCCACGCTTCGAAGGACGGATCTGACGAGCAGTTCAGGTGGTGTCCTGTGTCGAAAACGAGACGCAGCGTGCCGGACTTGAACGCGACCGCCGACAGGACCTTCGCTCCGAAGAGTGCGAGGGCCGCTGCGACGTCCTGCGACTTCGGTTTCAGGAGGACGGACGGGTTGGCGTGGACTGTCCCGTGCGAGAGGTTGGCGGGTGCTTCCAGTGCGATTTCCCAGTCCGAGTCGAGTACCAGCACGAGCCGGAAGTCCAAGCTGATCTTGGTGACGCTCATCCCGCGAAGGCTCAGGATCCACCGGTCCTCGTGTTCGACGGGGCTCTCTTCAGTGCTCACTACTGCACTTTGGCGGATTCGACACTCGAGAGCCACTCGATCCGCTCGTCCGCACGGACGTCGACGGCGCCCGTGCACCACGTCCACGTACGACAACTCGATGCACGGTCCCGCGTGATCCACCCCAGTCCCGGGATGCGGCGAGCTCCCCCTTCTCCGAATCCACATCAGCACCGCCCCGCAGTGGTCCCAGGAGTCGAGCGACATGCGTCCGGGCTACGCGGCAGAGTGGCACGGAGGGAACTCCGCGAGAACTGATGGCCGGAATTGCCGATACACCCCCGGGAAAGTGATGTCACACCCATCATGACAGGTCAGAGGTGTATTTCGTAGGAGGAACGGCACAGGCGACCAGCCTTGTTCGGCCCTGTCCAGGGCGCCCAGAATCTCCGTCATGAATCACTCGGGGAAAGTCGATCAGGACGACATCATTCGAGCGCGGAATGTGCTGCTCGCATCGGGACACCGCACGCCGCGCGAGGAAGTCGACGCCTACCGGGTGCTGGCTCAGGTCAGCCCCGCCTCGTACCTGCCGCTCTTGGCCAGGGCGCTGCAACGTCTGAGCTACGACAGCAACTCCGGCAAGAAGCATGCTGCCTGTCTCGGGCTGCGCGAGGAGGCGGTGGCCGCGGCACGGTCCATCGACCCGGCCGAGCCTGCCCGTGCAGATGTTCTGTACGAGGCCCTCGACACGTGCCAGATAGAGCTGTACAGCCTGGGTCGACGCGCCGAAGGACTCGTCATGCGCGCCGAGATGCTCGCCATTGGCCGTGCACAGGCCGAAGTGTCCGGCGACCCCGTGGTCAAAGGGCTGTGTGAGTGGGCTGCCGGACTCTCCGAGGAGGGCCGCTATGCCGAGGCTGCCGATTCCATGACCGAGTTGGTCGCAGCGATCCTGCCCGACGGGCTCCAGGGTGGGGCTCTCGCCTGGTCACTCCTGGAGTGGATCGCCGCTCTCCATGACGCCGGCCGGTCCGGCGAAGCACTCGCCGCGTTCGAGACGCTCGTCAGCATGGAAGCGGCCGAAGCCGCGAACGACCGGGGCTCGATGGCCTGCCGTCTCTACACGCTCATCGGGTACGCACAGATGCTCGACACCTACGGCCGAGGCGAGCAGGCAGCCCTCGTGCGGCAAGAGGCACTCGCCGTGATGACGGAGTTGGCCGATACCGGTGAGCGGAAATCCTGGAGTGGCTATCAGGAGTCGTTCTGGGCAGTGCTGCTGACCTTCTCCGGCGCCGAAAGCGATCGGCCCGCGCCCGATGGACCGCGTCCGCCTTCGGGTGCGGCGCCCATGCCGTGGTCGCCCGACGCCAAGCGGCGCTACATCGACAGCCGTCATGCCCTCCGCGAAGAGGTGGACACCCTTGCTCCGCGAGCCACCGATGATCCGAGCCGACACCTGGCCGAACTGGTCCGCCTGCATCGCGTCCTGACCATCCGCTCGGCCGCCTACTGGGTGAACCACACCCATCTGTTCGCGGAGCGAATGCGCTCCCTGTTCGACGACGGAGTGAGCCTGGCCCGCCGACTGACTCAGCACAATCCGGCAGAAGGAACGCGAACACTGGCCAGAATCCTGATCGACCGATCGACCTTCCACACCGCCGCCCGGGAGTTCGGGCCCGCCCTGGATGACTTCCGCCAAGCCCTGAGCTACCTGGGGGAGGCCGACTAACCCGAACCGGCCAACGTCCGCCCCAGGACTCGTGCACGCCAACAGCTCGCCCCAGACCGAGGAACCCCCGCTTCGTTCACTCCGTGGGGTTCTGGCTCGAGTTCTGCGGTCGATCACCCTGCGCATCGCCCGCGTCTCGTGCGGTCCCAGGTTGCTGCACGAGATCGCGCGCCATACGCACGTTGGGCAACCTGTCTCGCCACAGCTCACGCTCACCCGTGAGCTGGAATCCGTGGCGCTCGTAGAACCGGATCGCCCTCCCGTTGTACTCAGTCACCCACAGGTGCATGGGAGCACCGTCCGCCCATAGGAAGAACTCGCCCATCAGCTGACCGCCGATGCCCTGGCCTTGGGCTTCGTTCAGCAGATACATCGGTCCGAGGGTCACTGATTCGTCCCGGCGGCCACAGAGGACACCAGTGATCTCAGCCCCTGATCGGACGAAACGGCAGAAGAGCCGTTCAGGGCGGCGTGCGACCTCGTCAATGAACTCTCGCCACTGCGCAACGCCCTCGGTGGTGACAGCGGACCCTCGCTGTGCGCGGATCCACGCCTCGTCGATGCCGGCGTCTGCGTTGGGGTAGGTCTGGAGCCAGGCCGTGAGCTGCAAACCGCCCAGGGACGCAGCATCGTCGGGACTGGGCGCTTCGATTCGGTGGGCCATGGGCGCCATTCTCAGGGTGCAACTGACCTGCCGCATGCGGTTATGCCACCGCCGGCCCCGCCAGCGCGGTGCCACTCCCCCACCGCCGGGGCCGGGGCACAGCGAGTCGGCTGCGCCCCGGGGCTGGGTCAATCACGGGACAACGTCCTATAGCCGAGGTGGTAGCGGTGCTTGAGGTACAGCAGCTTCAGCAGTGTCTCGATCGGGAGCCCGCGAGCGTTCAGCGGGACGCGTGGTCGGGCGGCTGCCGGGGCTTCGGCTGGTCGAGCAGTTGCCCGCGCCCCTGACAGGGCTGGGCAACCCGCACCGGACGTCTGCGCTCGCGCTAAGATCTCTGCGTTGATTACGACAGCGGGGGAATTCACATGGACATGGGGCAGCCGCAGGCCGGGGTCGGACGGCAGATATTCGAGGGGCTGATCAGCTTCCTGCCGGACTGGCTGGAGATTCCGCTGCTGTGCCTGCTCGTCCTCATCGTCGTCGGGGGCTGGATCCGTTCGCTGACACGCAAGGTCTCGGCGCGCCGCGCCGCGAGGGTCGCGCCGCCCCTCGCCGCCCCGCCGAGCGGCGGGGCCAGCGGCGCCGACTTCCTCGGGCCGTACGCTCCCCAGCAGCCGCAGGCGCCCGCGCCGAGCGGCGCCGACTATCTCGGTGCGTACGCGCCCCAGCCGCGGCAGGAACCTGACTCGCGCTGACCCGGCCGCGCCCGACGTCTGGGCCAAGGCCGGTTCCGGGGGCCTCGGACGCGGGAGACCGGGCAGGACTCCGCCCCGGGTCGAGGACGGACGAGAGTTTCCTCCGCGACTTCGACCGACACGGACTGCGGGACCACGACGACCGGCTCTACCTGGGCTGGTCGACGCCACGGACAGTGGCCTGCGGATGGGACGGGAGCAGCAGAGGATCCGTGCGGCCGTGCGGAGTGCAACGCATCGGGATCTGGTCGAGCTGGACGTCCATCCGGCCGCGACAGCTGAGGTGTTCCCGGACGCGCCGCCTCGGTTCCGCCCGCACGTCGTGCGCTTCTCCGGCCACAGCACACCGGATCTGATCGCCTTTGAGAAGGACGTCGACGGCTTCCGCCAGAGCGCCGTCGTCAGTGACGGCGCCTTCGCCCGGGAGCGCGGCGGTGGACAACAAGCCCTGCTCGTGCTCACCAGACGGCGGGCTGGTCCCACTGCCGTTGCTCTGTGCGGCCAAAGGACTCGCTCTCCTTCCCTCCAGGTTCCCCCGACACTTCAGATCGTCGAAGCATGCCTTCTTGATGCTCTTGACCCCGAGCAGGGTGGTGAGGGGTGGCCCCTGCCGGGGCCGGGGAGACGACGAGCGCCTGGCGCGCGGTCGCCCCACGCCTCGGCCGCAGGAACATGAGTCCCTGACTAGGAGGTACCGCCCCTGGCGCCCACTGCTGTCCGTGCCGCCGCCACGAAGGCTGCGATCGCCGGGTGCGTACCGCCGCCCGCACGGAAGGCGACCTTCGAGCGACGGAAGAGGGGCAGCCGGGTCAGGACCACGCCCTCGGGGGCGTGTGCGGTGGCCATCTCCGGTACGAATCCGGTGCCTTGCCCGATCGCGGCCAGTGCCAGGACCGTACGGAAGTCGTTGACCTGATGGCGGATGCGCGGCTGGAATCCGGCCGCCTGACAGGCGCGTACGGCCATCGCGTGGCCGGTCGTCCCGTCCCGGGCCGTGATCCATGGGGAGGCGGCCCACGGTCCGAGCAGCTCCGCCAGCGTGTCGCCGCGGGCGGAGGGGCCGGTAGCGGGAGCGCTGTCGGTGGCGCCGCCCGTGGCCAGGTACATCGGCTCCTCCAACAGGGGCACCTGATCGACCGTGGTGTCCGGTGACGCGGGAACGAAGTCGTAGTCGTGGACGAGGGCCACGTCGAGTTCGCCGGCGCGCAGGCAGTCGGAGACTCGCGCCGAGTCGATCTCCTGCACCATCGGCTCCAGCGCGGGATGTCGCAGGGCTAGTTCGGCCAGCGTGGTGGGCACGATCGCGGGGCCGCCAGAGGGGAACGTCCCGATCCGCAGCGGCCCGCCGATGCCCTCGCGTGCACCGGCCAGCTCGGAGACCGCCAGTTCGAGGCGTTCGAGAACGGCGTCGGCGTGGGCGACGAGGGCGCGGCCTGCAGGCGTGAGCACCACGCGTCTGCCGCTTCGTTCCAGCAGGGGCACGCCCGCCTCGCGCTCGAGCACGCCCAGCTGCTGGGAGACGGCCGAGGCAGTGAAGGTCAGCGCCTGGGCCACGGCCGCGATGGTGCCGCGTCGGTCCAGTTCGCGCAGCAGGTGGAGACGTCGGACATCGAGCATAAGGCGAGCTTACGCATAGGCGAAGAAACATGAACTGGAACTACTGGGTTGGTGTCGGTCAGGCTGGGCGCATGAAGCCCGAAGCAAACCTCACCGGCCTGTTCGTCCCCTTGGTGACTCCGTTCACCGACGACCTGCGCCTCGCCCCGGACGCGCTCGCCTGCCTCGCCGACGAAGCACTGTCGGCCGGCGCTCACGGACTCGTCGCCCTGGGCACCACCGCAGAGGCGGCCACACTGACCGCCGATGAGAAGCGAGCCGTGGTCCGCATCTGCTCGGCCGCCTGCCAGGCACACGGAGCTCCGCTGATCGTCGGCGTCGGCGCCAACGACACCGCCGCCGCCGTCACGACCCTGCGGGAGCTCGCTCACAGCGGCGGCGTCGCCGCAGCGCTGGTTCCCACGCCGCCCTACACCCGGCCCGGCGAGGCGGGAACGCTGGCGCACTTCACGGCACTCGCCGAGCACGGGGGTCTGCCGCTGGTCGTCTACGACATCCCGTACCGCACCGGTCAGCCCCTCAGCACCAGCACGCTGAACGCCCTCGGGCGCCTACCGGAGGTCGTCGGGGTCAAGTACGCGACCGGCGCGATCGACGCAGCCGCGATGGAACTGCTCGGCTCGTCGGCACCGGGCTTCACGGTGCTCGGCGGCGACGACGCCGTCATCTCGCCGCTGCTCGCCGCGGGCGCCCGCGGCGGCATCCTGGCGTCGGCCAATGTCCGCACCGCTGACTACGCAGAGCTGATCTCGCTGTGGCAGCGCGACGCCGCCGGACCGGCCCGCAGGCTGGGAGCCGAGCTGGCCCGGCTGTCCGCCGCGCTCTTCGCCGAGCCGAACCCGACTGTGATCAAGGGGGTGTTGCACGCCCAGGGCCGCATCCCCAGCCCGGCCGTCCGGCTGCCGCTGCTGGCCGCCTCCGCCGACTCGGTCCGGCGGGCGGCGGACCTGGCCACCGCCCGGAGCCGCCAAGTCCCCCAAGAGGCCGCGGCCTGACACGGGCCCGTGGTCCCCCGGGGAAGCCCGGTGGACTTCGACGCAAGCCGACGGCGCCCGCCCGCTCCCGTGCCACGACACTCCCCACGCGGGCTTACTCTCCAGGCGGCCGAGGCGGCGGGCCGGTCCACAACGCGGACCTGTCAGCGGCTCTTTGATCGCAGGAATCCGGGTCAGCCGGCGGTAGGTGTCATCGACCGGGTCGACCACGGCGAGCAAGTGCATGGTCTTGTCGATCCGCCCATCCTGATTCGTCATGACTGATCCGGCAACGCTGAGCATGTCCGGCCAGTGCGTTTCGATTGCCCGGCCCAGTTCGGCGTGGCCGCGGGCCGTCTGCCGGCGGACGAGGCCGGGAGCGATGCTGTGCCGGACCTTTGGGGTCTCGACGACGCCGGCGGCGTGGGGCGTCCGCGCGTTGACCGGGGGTGCGGAAGCCAGCCCGCGTTGACCGGAGGTGGGGAAGCCCACCTTCGTCGCGACGCCCAGCTGAGAGTGTTCGGCCACGGCGGAGGCCAGGAGCCGGTGGGCCCGTCCCCGGCAGTAGTTGGGGGCGGTGTCGATCCGGTCGGAGCGGGAGCCGGCCGCGAACACCTACCCGTGGGACTGGACGCCGGTCACCTGACGAGCATGTGGCCGTCGTGGGGGCGGTGGTCGCGGGAGCGGCGCAGGTCGGTGGTGACGTAGATGCGTTGCAGCCAGCGGTCTGCTCCGTCGTAACGGGGGTGGAAGGCGGTGCGGCCATGGACGGTGACGCGGTTGTCGATGACGACCAGGTCGCCGGGAGTCAGGCGCAGGGTGCGGGCGATCGCCTCGCAGGCGCGGCCGAATTCGGTCAGCGCCGCGGTGGCCCGAGGGGTGAGCGGGGAGGTGACGAGTTGGGCCATCCGTATGTCGGGATCCTCGGCCGCTCCCGCCAGCACCGGTCGGGGCTCGACGTCGGGCTCGCTCGCGGCAGCGTCGGAGCCGAAGGAGGGTGGGGGTGTGGTGATGAACTCCGGTGCGAACAGGGCCTGGCGGCTGGCTGGGGTGAGAAGCGGCAGCGCTTGGCGGATGCCGGCGACGCGCATGCCGGCGATCTGGTCGTGGTCGGCGCGCAGGCACAGGAAGATCACATAGTCGGGTGGGTGGGGGTGGAAGCCGTTCTCGGTGTGGAAGGACAGCGGCGCCGATCCGGCGTTGCCGTGGAAGGTCTCCTGCCCGGGCACGGGCACGACGTCCTGCACGAGGGCGCCGGACTTCTCAGCCCGGTAGGCGAGCGGCTCCCCGAGCCCGCAGGCCACCATGGTGAGCACTGCGGCCGAGATGGTGGCCTGGCGCTGGACCGAGCCCGGCACGGTCGGCGTCGCGGGCAGGGCCGCCTGGCCGACGGGCAGGCCGCCGATCACCAGAGTGCCGTGCGGGCCGGAATGCCTTTTGAACCGGCGTGCCTCGCGGCGCAGCAGTAACGGGAGTTCCTCCCAGGCATCCCGGGCTCGTGCCACCCACTCGGGGCTGTCGACCTGATCGGGCTCGCCGGTGCACAGGGCGCGGGCCAGCCGCTCGCACGCGTCGGCGTCGGCCGGATCCAGGCTCCGGCGGGCGACGGCGGTGCTTGGGGTGACGTCGGGCGTCGTCTCGGGCATCAGAGTCTCCCTGCCGGGGATGCGGGCGGCCAAGCCGTGGACTCACGAGTGGCGCAGCTCGGCAACGGCATCGGCGATGTAGTGGTCCCCGAAGCGGATCAGGGAGGCGTACTGGGCTGCGCGGCGATGGCGCATATGCCGTAGTTCGGCGACGGCGTTGTCGGGGCCGTCGGACCTCTGAGCGATCGAACGGTCCAGATGCACCATCGAGTACGCGAGGGTGACGTGCCGTTCACTATCGACGATGTCGGCTTCCAGGAGAGCGCCCCGCGCCTCGGCCAGCTCCGGGGCGCGAGCCGCCAACTGCTCGTAGGATTCGGGAACCACGGCCAGCAGATCCCTCATCGCCGTACGGAACAGCTTGTATCCGCGGTGCTGGCGCCCGCTCAACGGGATGTCCACCGACGGAGGCGCCATGGTCTGGCGTATCGCCGCCATGTAGTAGTCGGCCGGAACCGTACTGGCGTGAGCCATGGCCGCAGGGAACCCGCGCACATACACCGTCGCATCTGCCAGTCGCCGCAGCGCGGCATCGCCGTCGCCGCGCCGCAGATGGTCGGCGGCGTCTGCTACGGCGACCGCGGCGCAGACGTTGAACAGGACATGGACCTGGTGACCGATGAGCCACCGAGCGCTCCACACGCTTTCCAGCGGCGCATCCGCACTGCGCTCGGAGACGGCCACCGGCGCGGCGAAGTCACGGTCGGCTCCCGGCGCTGCGCCGGTGAGGTCGAGCACCGCCTGACGCATCCCGGCCGCCTCCAGTGCCAGGTCGGCGCCCGACAGCGGCGCATCACACAGATCCTCCAGACCGCGGTGGACGACCAGGACACCGTGCAGGGCGGCCTGCTGATCCGACAGCTCTCCCTCACGGACCCGAAAGTAGGACTGGCTGGTCGACTCCGCCGGCAGTTCTTCACCGGCCACGGCCGGAGTCAGATCCGACAGCGAGACCACCAACCCACCGGCAGCTGCGGCGGCCTGCCGCAGCGCGAGGGCCCGCTCGACAGGTCTGTCATACGCCGCCACCCCGGCCAGCACGCGCGCAGTGCGCTTCCCCTCGGCATCGACCCGTGAGCCCAGCACGGGGACGGGCCGCCCGCCTCGGGGCTCACGGAAGACAGCGACAGCAGGATGACCAGCGACCGGCGGTAAGCCCATAGTCGAAGTACTTTGCCACGCACACTCGCCCGAAACCCTGATCGACGAGACCACTCCTGTACAGGGCATGGGATTTGGCCAGAGAAGGCAACAGCGGTAAGCGGTCGATCGGCAAGTCACACGAGGGGCAGAAGAGCCACGGCGGGGAGGCGCGGACACGCTCTCGAGATCACGCGTTGGCGAGATCCCGGCTCCGGGTGGCGGACGACGGCTTCGCGCGCTTCGGCAGCGGCGAACGGCAGCGCCCATTTCGTTCCCGGTCAGGAACAGCAGGCCCCACAGGCCTGCCGTCACGCTGCCCTGTACGCCTCTTGAGGCTTGGGTGAGTTCCTCGCGCGCGGTCTCCGGCAGCAGGAGCCACAGGTGTGGCCAGCTTCTGGACGCCCTGGGCCTGGTGGGCGGCACCCGCCGGGCTACTGGTCTGTGCCGCCGCGTTCCTCATGTGGCTGCCGGTCCGGGTGTCCCGTTTCGCCGACTTGGTCGAGACCTGCTTCGACCTGCACCGCGCCGAGCTGTACCGTTCGCTGCGCTGGCCGCTGCCGACCAGCACCACGGGCGAACGCGCCGAAGGCGAACGCCTCACCCGTTATCTGTGGCGCGGAGCCGACGGCACCGAGCCCCCGTTCATCCCGGAGCCCTGATGGACACGGCTGCGGAAGACGCCAGGCAGCGCATCGGCAAGATCTACGCGATGGAGATCATCGGCGCGGCCGTATCCGCCTACGGCCACGCCGAGGCCCAGGAGACGCTGGCGACGGAGTTCGCGGAACGTCCACTCATGCTCGCGGCGCTGCTGGCGATCCGGACCTTCCGCTGGGAGCCCGCTCTGCTCGACGGACTGAACCCCCGGGAGTCGGTCATCGCCAGCCGCGCCTGGGGCCTGATCGAGGACGCCGACTCGGTCACCGCACTGATTCCCGCGCCCTTCTCGGTCTGGCTGGCGGACGGCCCGCTCCCGGATGGCGCCACGATGACTCGCGCGTACGAGAGCCTGCCCGAACACGCCCAAAGGGTTGTCATGGCGGGACTGGCCTACCTCGAAACCCGCCGGGAACACACCAATACCGTCCTACGTTCTGGGTCGGGTTGAGCGAGCCGTTCGTAAGGCAGCCGGCCCAGGGGTGTCGAGTGTGGCTTGATTTCTCAAACCCCATCTGTGCCTAAGTCGCTACGGTGGCGTGATGGACGCAGGGCTGGCAGGGGTCGTTGGAGCCGCCGTCGGCGTGATCGGGGGCCTGGGAAGCGGCTTCATCGCATTTCTCAGCCAGAACGCCCAACAACGGCGGCAACAGACGATTGACCGCGAACACCGGCTGGAGCAGAGCCGCCGCGAAGCGTATCTCGTCTGCGTCGAGACGTCTAAGCATATGACTGCCGCCTGGTGGAAATTGGCCAACTGCATTCTGTCCGACGACAGGCCCGCTGAGCTGTGTCAGCAATATGCGCAGGAAGCGCAACACGTGTGGGTGGCGTTCACCAAGACGGCGGACGCGGTCTGCATAGCTGGCCCTAACGAGATGGCTGAAGCGGTCCAATCGCTCCGTGAGGCCATGTGGCGCATGGACCGCGCAGGAACGTCCTGGTACGAGTGTGTGCGCTCCGGGGACAACGTAGACCTGGACTCCTGCGAGGAGGAGTTCAGGGCTGCGGAAGCTGCAAGGACGCAACAGGGGTTCGTATTCCTGGCCGCTGCTCGACGCGCTCTCATGGCCGAGCATTAGAGGCGCGTCATCCATGACTCAGAGCTCTGATCGATTCACGGTCGGCTGCTCGCGCGGCATCGAGGCCCGCCCGAGCATCCGAACTGGACAGCGAATGCAACGTCATGCTCACGGATCAATCAGTACGGAAGAGTCAGCGCCGCACCAACGACCTCGGCAGCAGGCCAGCGCGCGTCGCACCGATGAGCCGCGACGTCCTCCAGCGAGTCCCGACGTGCCGCTCACGGCCGTGTGCGGCAAGGCCGCCGGGGGGCTAGCCCAGGCTCTCGAACTCGCCAGCGTCCAGTTCATCGATCTCCGCATCCGACTGCGGGAACGCGTCGACGTCGTAGTGCGGCTCCAAGAAGAGTCCCCTGTACTGCGGCTGCGGATCGGCTGCGGCTACGGTCGCCTTCGCCTCCTGGTGCCGTCGCTGCTGCTGGACCGCAATGGTGGTCATGTGTATTTCCCTCCCGTGGCGCGCAGATCGCGCGCGAACTGGCCTGCTGGCCTCGTGGTCCCGTTGCAGACACGAGACGTGGGCCGGCCACAGAGATCATAAGGGTCAGGCTGGCCGGAGAGGCCCGCCATTTCTCCCGCAGTCTGCCATTGGCGATGTCGCCACCCTGCCGGGGCGGTCAGGCCGAGGGAGCCGGTCATCAGGCAGCTCAGCCAGTCGCCGTTCAGCGGAGAACCGCTGTCGTCGTCCTCGACTCCCCGTACCAAGACGGCGGAGCCATGCTCGTACTGCTGAACCGCACTCGCTGCATGGGGAACGTACTCAACTAACCCGCGGGAAGGGCTCTGACCTGTGTTCTAGGGTGGGCCGATCAGCTGGCGCGGGGCTGTTCCTGCTCGCGGCGGGCGCTCTCCAGCACCTCTCGCCAGGACACCACACTGGGTCGGCGGCGCAGCAGCGCTCTCCGCTCGCGTTCGGTCATGCCGCCCCACACGCCGAACTCGACTCGGCTGTCGAGGGCTTCGGCGAGGCACTCGGTGCGCACGGGGCACGCTGTGCAGACCTCTTTGGCCCGGGTCTGCTGCGCGCTCTCGGCGAACAGCACCTCCGGATCGGCGCCCCGGCAGGCTGCGTCCTCGCTCCAGTGGCCTCTGATGGCCCCTGACGCTCGTCATGCCATCCCCTCCCCCATCGGCGCTCGGCGACGGTGACGGTGACGAGCCTATGGTGCTGGTCGTACCGGCCGCAGCGCGGGTGCGTGGCACGGGTCATGGGCGAGTGGCTCCTACGCGGGCGGACCGGTGGGCAATGGGCGGCGATCACGCCCTGCGCCGCAGGCTCTGCAGGCCGTCAAGTGGGCCGCCGACCAGTTCGGGGGCCGGGCATGCGACCGGGCCGGGGATCGTCGTGGTCCCCCGTCCGTAGACCCGGCCGCGCAGCAGACCCCTCGTCCCTCCCTGTCCCCGTCCATGCGTCCCAGCCCCTCAGCCTCTCAGCCTCTCAGCCTCTCAGCCGCCACCGACAACGCAGGCTTGCCCAGGGGCGTCTTGGGCGTGCCCGTGCCGTCGGCAGAGGCTTGCCCGGGACAGGTACGCAAGCGCGAGCCCGCCTCCGGCCTTCTGCTCGGGCAAGCCTGCTCTCGCCCCTGGCGCTCGCCGTCGGCCTGCTCCTGGCGAGTGGCGGCTTCGCCGATTGATCGCGGTCCCGGATCGCGATCGAGCCTCAACCCATCGGTCCGGTGTGACTGAGCGCCGCAGTTGGCCACCCTGAGCATGCTTGTCAGCCAGCCCGCGTCTGGGGCTGTCCAGGGATGGCGCCGAGGTCGACTCCGGTCAGGTCGCAGCTTGCGTCCCACAACCGCGCCGCGACGGAGGTGTCGGCGAGGTGGTTCCACACCGGCTCACGTTGGGGCTTGCCGCGCAGGCTGAAGACGCGCGGTCCCCACAGCTGTCCTCCGCGTACGGTCGGGTCGAGCACCGCTCGGACCGCAGGCCATGCTCCGGCGTGCTTGCCCTGGACGATGAGGGCGGCTGGTGCCCCGCAGATCCGCGCACCAGCAGTCCTCACATGGACTGGCGGCCGTGACGGGGTCAGGGAGTCCAACGCGCCTCCGGGATGGACCACCACGCTTGCGATCGTGCTGTCGACGGCGCGCAGGCGGCGGTCGAGTTCGAGGCCGAAGTACATCTGCGCCAGCTTGGAGCGTCCGTAGGTGCGCTTGGACTGGTAGTCCTTGCGGGACTGCAGATCGTCGAGGTCGTGCCGCTCGGACTTCGCCGCGAAGCTGCCCATGGTCACGACGCGGGCCGCCGGTGCGGCCGACAGCAGGGGCAGCAGCCAGTGAGTCAGCGCGAAGTGCCCGAGGTGGTTCGTGCCGAACATGAGCTCATGACCGTCCCCGGTCTCCCGGCGGGGCGAGTCGTCGAGTGCGACGCCGGCGTTGTGGACCACCGCGTCGAGGTGTTCCACATCTAAGGATTCCACCGCCGTTCTGAGCGACGGGAGATCGGCGAGGTCCAGCCGTACGGCCCGCACCCGCGCACCGGGGACGCGCGAGCGGATCGAGGCTGTGGCGGCTTCGGCCTTCGCGGGGTTCCTGCTGCCCAGGACGACGGTGGCCCCGGTCGCGGACAACTGCTCCGCAACGAAGTACCCGATGCCGGCGTTCCCGCCGGTGACCAGGAAGACGCTGCCGTCGGCACGCGGGAGCCGTCGTACGTCCCAGGGCGGGGTGGAGGGCGTGGACGACATGGCGGCGGGGCTCCCTTGCTGTCGAAGGCGGCTGCGGCCGCCCGGCAGAGCGGCTCGGCACCCACGGTTCCAGCGGCCCCCGACACATCGCCTACAGATCACCGACAGCCCCGCCCGACGACCGAAATCCCGCCGCCGCGGTGCTGACGCGTCGCAGCCCACCGTTCCCACTGAGCATCGCGGTGACCAACTCAAGCGCTGAATGGCCAACTGTGGCACTCAGTCACATCCGGGCTCGCTGCCTGTTCGGAGTGCGACTTCTACAGCTCGGTCTCCAGGTGCTCCACGTCCGCGAACCGCCTCCACCAGGCAGCTGGCCTGCGGCGGCCGCCGTCCTGGACGTACACCTCCCTGAGCGCTTCGGCGGCGATCTCCCGCAGCTCCTGATCGCCGGCGCTCTGCTCCTGGGCCTTGAAGAGGCGGGCGGCGGGAGGGCGGCGGTCAGGCGCCGGACCCGTTCCTCATCCGTCGACCCGATCGGCACGACGTAGCCGAGCTGGGCCCGAGTGTCGACGACGAGCCGCCGGTGCTCGCCGCCTCCGCCATGGCCTTCGCCTGGATCTGCGGCTGCCACCGCTTCTTGGCCTCGGCCTCCAGCCGGGCGGCGAGGTCCGGACGGGGCTTGCTGGTCTGGTCCTTCGCGTACCGTACGACGGTGCGCTCGGAGATACGCAGCGTCGGGGCTACGGCCTTCGTGCCCTTGGGCTGCTCGACCAGGCACTGAATCCGCGCGCCCGCGCTCTTGGACGCCGGGTAAATCGATCGCGGGCGGTGACCGCCCACTGCAGAAATCCGGCATGTACAACGGCTGACACAATGAGCCGAGTGGTAAGTGGCTGACCGAGCGGCAGCCAGGTCGACGGCCATGAGCTAGGTGTTCGGCAGAAGCATCTGTGGGCGAATCTCTGTGTGTTCAGGACCGCTCGTTGCAGTCCGGCCCGACGAGGCGTGCCCCTATCGCCAGGACCATAAGCACTGCGGTGCAACCGCCTAGCAGCATGACCGCGGACGGAGAGGTGCGGTCCAGGGTGACTCCCCCTACGAGTGCACCAATCGAGATCGTTGCCTGAAAAGAAGCAGTGAACAGGACCGATGCCGCTTCCGGGGCGTGCGGCGCCGCCTTGGCGAACCAGGTCTGCGACGCGACTGGTACGGCGCCATACGCGATGCCCCACACGATCAGCAGCATCACTGCGCCGGTCTCCCAGCGGCCCAACGCTGGAAGCAGGAGGGTCACCGCGGCGATCAGGGCGGCCGCGAGCCCGAAGACGCTCCGCGGATACCGGGCCACCCAGGCGCCGCCCAGGAAGTTGCCGAGGATGCCGGCGGCACCATAGAGCAGCAGGAATGTAGTGATCAGACCACCGCTGGCGTGGGTGACCTGTTCCAAGAATGGTGTCACATAGGTGTAGGCGCCGAAGTGAGCCAGCACGACAAGGAACGTCAGCAGGAGTGCGAAGCGAGTGTCGACGCTGCGGAGCATGCCTTTGAGGACGCCCAGCCGTGTGGCCTGGACCGGAGGAAGCGGCGGGACGAACAAGAGCAGCATGACCAGTACGCCGACCGTCAGAGCTCCCATGACGGTGAAGGCCGTTCGCCATCCAGCGAGATCTCCGATGAGGGTGCCCGCCGGCACGCCGAGGACGGATCCCAGCGGGACGGCAGAGAAGATCACAGCAGTTGCCCTGCCGACCGACGCCGGCGGCACCAGTCGTTCCGCCAGCCCGGCTCCGATCGACCAGAAGCCGCCGATCGTGATCCCGACCATGATCCGGGAGGTCAGCACGAGCCAGTAGTCGGGTGCCGCGGCGGCAAGAAAGTTCGCCAGTGCCAGCAAGAGCATGAAGATGCATAGCATCAGCCGACGGTCGAAGCGTGCCGTGGCCACGGTGACCAGTGGAGCGGCGATCGCCGCCAGAAAGCCCGGCACGGTCATCACCAGTCCGGCCATCCCGTCCGAGACGGTGAAACTGGATCCGATCGAGGTCAGAAGACCGATCGGCAGGATCTCTGTGGTGACGATGGTGAAGATTCCCAGCATCACCGAGACCACGGCCAGCCACCCCATCAGCGGGGACCGAGGGAGTAAGGGTTTGCCGTTGACTGAGGCTGTGGTGGTTGCCGGCATGGCGTTCCGTCCTGTGTAAGGCAGCGCGTTTCGCGATCAGTCCAGCAGGTCTCACCCAGACGTGGCTGGCAGATCTGCGACTGCACCCTTGCCCTTCACGGGTGATGTCGCATTCCGGCTAACAACGGCCAACGCAGTAAGGTGCCTTGGCCCTAGCTGTGGTGTCCGCAGGGCGGGCTGAGCATTCTGATCACATGGGGGCTTCACCATGGATCGTGTCGGACGAGCTGTGGGAGCGGATCGGTCCGCTGCTCCCGTGCAAGCAACGGCGGTTCCGGTATCCGGGGCGCAAGCCCGTGCCGGATCGCCCGCGGCCGGTTCCCGGGCCGGAACTCGGCGATGGGCGGCCTGGTGCTGGGCACCGGGATGCGGAGCCGGGAGCTCACCCACCTGCTGGTTCATGCGCGACAGCCGTCGGGTTGAGTGGGAGGCAACCCTCAGCCTGGCGGGCACGGAGCCTGAAGGCGCCCATGTGCTGGGGAAGGTGTACGAACTCGATCCCGGCTGACGGCTGACGGCCCGCCTCCGTCCGGGAGAGCACCCATCGCACCCGATGTGACGTCAGGAGCCGCAGGGACCAATGCGTCGAGGCCGAAATCCCCCGGGCCCGTCACCGGTTCCGTGAGAAGATCTACGGGCCCCCTCGGGCTCCATCCTGCCGCAGTAACGACTCCTCGGAGAGCCCATGCGCCACGCCCGCCTCCTCTCCGCCGCTGTCCTCCTGCTCTGCACCGCCTGTTCCGGCGGTCCGGACCGTGACTCGGGGGCGAGGGCGAAGAAGGCCGTGGATCACGGGGCGGCCGTGCGCGCCGCGATCGAGAGGACGAGCGCGGACAGCGCCCGCGTGGACGAGAAGATCGAACTGCGGTCCGCCGACAGCCCCACGACGTACGTGTTCGCGATCGCCGGTGCCTTCGACCTGGCGGGCGACAGGGGGCGGCTCACGGTGGAGCTCGAGGGCAGCGGCATGGACCCCGTCGAGGAGGTCTTCGTCGGCGACACCGTCTATGTGCGGGGCTCGCGGGCGGTCGACGAGGGCAAGTGGGCCTCGGCTGTCCGGAGCGAGGCCCTGACCCGCTATTTCCTGCGGGCTCCGCTGAACGACCCCGAGCACCTGCTCCGTCAGATGAAGGCAATGCGGCAGGTGTCGAACGAGGGCGAGGAGCAGGTGAACGACGCCCCTGCGGTCCACTACCGGGGCACGATCGACCACGCCACCGCGACGCTCCGGATGACGACGGAGACGAGACAGGGGCTGGACGACCTGCGCGAGAAACTGGGCGACGACATGCCCGTCTACGCGGACGTGTGGGTCGACGGGAAGGGGCGCGCCGTCCAAGCCCGGCTTTCCTACTTCGGCGGGATGAAGGCCATGACGACAATGACGCTGTCGGACTTCGGAACGCCGGTGAAGGCTGAGGCTCCGTCGGCCAGGCAAGTCGTCCCCGTGACGGCGGGCGAGGACGTCCTGCTGGCCTGAGCGGGCCGAGCCCGGGGCTCCGTGGTCTCACGGGTCCCCTGCCGACGCGAGACGCCCACGTCGCTGACACCGGACCGACCAGCCACTCACACGAGAACGAGAACGAGACAGCTCGGCTCAGCAGGGAGCCGAGGAGAGCCAGACCGGCGGCCGCAGCGCGATGCCGGTAGGCGCGCGCAGTCCGGGCACCGGAAGGCGCCGGCCGGCGGGCCTTGCGGTGCCAGCGGCCGTTGAGCGCGGCACGGAAGGCAGCGCTCCAGGATCTCAGCCCATCGACGCAGGACCACGAAGCCGGCGGTGTCGGCCTGTACCTGGACCAGCCGCTCAAGTGCTCACCTTGTGACTCCTGCCCATGCCGAGATATCCGCGGCTCCCCGACGGACGGCTTCTTCCGGATCCCGGGCGAGCTTCCCGCAGGCCGCTGCGACCTCTGATACACCGCCCAGCCCCACAAGCGCGTCATGCACCCCGGTCTGCAGCCAGTCGGCTTGGCAGTCGTCAGCCTCGGCAACCGCGAGGGCAATAAGCCTGATGGCGGCCACCGTCCCTACCCGTACCAGGGCCTCTGCTGTCTGCCGGGTCACCGCCGTGTCCCCGACGTCCAGCAGCAGTCCCACCAGCGTTTCCGAAGCCTCAGGAACATCAGCGAAGGAAGCAAGGTCACGCCCGGCACGAACACGTCGCGTCCACGAAGGAGACGACGCCTCAACCAAGGCCTCCACCAACCCACTCGTCATCTCTGGCACGACCAGACACTCTCATGCCCCAGAGAAGTTCGAACCCCTGCAACAGCTGCCAACCACGCTTGACGAAGAACACAGAGGCGCCTCGCGCCGTCACAGTTCACCGCGCGGAAGTCACCGCGCTGCATGAAGCCGCCAGCCTCCCCGGTGCGGCGGTGCCGGGCTGGCGGTGGACGAGAACGCCCGGGCCGGCACCTCCATTGCGACCTCCCTGAGGCGGCACTCAACCCGGGTGAAGTCGACCTGCACACCCCCGGCGCCGCCGTGAGCACGAACCCGGCCACAGCGCCGCCGGACCCCGGTGGTGCGGGTCCGCGGCCGCTCCCGCAGACGGATCTCCATTGCCGCGCTGACCTGCTACACGCCCGGCCGCCGGTCCCCCGCCACGCCGGGACGACGGCGGCGCGACGGCCGCAAAAGCCTCTCCTGGCACGACTACCGGGAGGTCACTGCTGCGACGCGGCCGGCTTCCCGGTGTCGCGTTCAGCACCCCCGGACACCTGCCCTAGCGCATCCGATGCGGCCTACGGCACATCCAGCACCGCAGCGAGCTCGTAGACGGCTGCCTCGCCGAGACCGGCCTGACCGTCAGACCCATCTGAGCAGCCCAGCGACATCACGCGTTCAGCCTCAGTGGGCGCCGGCCATGAGCTGGAGCAGGTCGCGGAGGTCGCGTCGCTGGCTCTCGTCGAGGGCCGCGAGCGGGTCGCGGGCGAAGCGGAGGCGGTCGACCAGATCCTCGGCCATCTCCTTGCCGGCGTCCGTGATCGCCAGGAGTTTGACACGCCGGTCGCCGGGGTCGGGCTGGCGCTCGAGCAGGCCACGGATCTGGAGCTTGTCCACGATGCCGGTGAGGTTGGAGGGCTCGGCGCCGAGGCGCTCGGCGATGCGCCGCATGGGCAGAGCGGCGCCTTTCAGGGCGATGAGCACCTTGACCTGCTGCGGGGTGAGGCCGTGGTGGGCAGCCGCGGACTCGTATTCGCGGGTGTACCGGTCGGTGATCGTTGCGAAGAGCTTGGTCACCTCAGAGGTCAGCGGGTCAGGGGTGAGCGTCATGCGCCCCACCCTAGATTAAGTTATAGCGACCTACAACGATTGACAATAATGATTATGCAGAATAAGTTTCTCTCATCACCACCGAACCAGGAGACATCACATGAAGCAGCGCACCCTCGGCACCGGCGGCCCCTCAGTGTCCGGCGTAGGCCTGGGCCTGATGGGCATGTCCGAGTTCTACGGAGCCACCGACGACAGCCAGTCCATTGCCACCATCCACCACGCACTCGACATCGGCGTGAACCTCCTCGACACCGCCGACGTCTACGGAGCCGGCCACAACGAACGCCTTCTGGGCCGCGCTCTGGCAGGACGGCGCCGCGACGACGCCGTCGTGGCCACCAAGTTCGGATCCCGGGCCAGCGCCGACAGGACCACCTTCACCGTCGACTCCACCCCCGAATACGCGCGGCAGGCCGTCGACGCCTCACTGCAGCGACTGGGCCTCGACCACATCGACCTGTACTACCTGCACCGCCGCAACCCCGCCGTACCGATCGAGGACACCGTCGGCGCCCTGGCCGAGCTCATCGCAGCCGGCAAGATCCGCCACATCGGACTGTCCGAGGTGAACGCCGACACCCTGCGCCGGGCCCACGCCGTGCACCCGATCACCGCCCTCCAGAGCGAGTACTCGCTGTGGGAGCGCGGACTCGAGGCCGAGATCCTGCCCACCGCCCGCGAACTGGGCATCACCGTAGTCCCCTACTCGCCCGTAGGCCGCGGATTCCTCTCCGGCAAGATCACCGACACCGCCACCATGGCCCCCGACGACTACCGCCGCTTCGACCCCCGCTTCCAGGGCGAGAACCTGCAGAGCAACCTGAAACTGGCCGAGCGGGTCCGCACCCTGGCCGCCGAAGCCGACCACACCCCCACCCAGCTCGCCCTGGCCTGGCTGCTCCACCAGGGCGAGGACATCGTCCCCATCCCCGGCACCAAGCGCATCACCTACCTGGAGGAGAACGCCGCCGCAGCCGACCTCCGCCTCGACGCCGACCAGCTCGCCGCCCTGGAGACAGCCATGCCGCCCGGCGCCGCCGCCGGCCCGCGCTACCCCGAAGCCTTCATGGACCGCGTCAACAACTGACGCGGCCCCTGGCCCGGCGCCCAGCACCGCCCCAGGCCAGGGCCAGGGCCAGGGCCCGCAACCAAAGCACCCGACGTCGAGCGCCTGGTCATCCGGCTCGCCGCACGGATCGCATCATCAGCCAGGCACCCGCGTGCGCCCCTGATGCGTGGGTACGGCGGGCAGACGAAAATGCGCGGGTCGAGCGGACCGGGGCGAACCCGCGGCGTAGGCAGGCGCGGTGGACGGCCGGGCTGTTGGGCACGACGACCAGTCCGGCCTCGTGGGCGTCGCGATCAATCCAGTCTTCGCCATATCGCGCGGGCCGCCCAGCACACCGTCCCTCACAACTGGGCCCAACTACTGGTCTTCTGACATGCTGTAGTCCCCTTCACCGTTCAGGTCCAGGGTCGTCATTCGGCCCAGAAACCTCCTTCCGAGTTCCTCACGGCTGAGCCGGGGAAACAGACAGAGCGCCTCGTGGCGCACGTGGTCTGTTCGATGACCCATCGGTTGGCGTCCGAGTCGGTGTGAGGTCCCTCATCTCCTCGGCGGGCGATCCGTAGTGCGACGGCGCGAGAGCGAAGCCATCGCCGCAGGTGGGCGTCGTCGTATTCCTTGTCGCTGTGAGGCTCGTCGGGCCGTCTGCGGCGGGGACCGGCGGCTGCGGATCGGCGGTATCGACGGGACAAGGAGCTAAACTGCTCCGCCCCACCCCGACTGGAGGTCACCTCGGTGTTCCCCGCACGGGCACTTGCCGGCGCCCCTTTGGCTCTGGCGATTCTCGCCCTGTCGGGCTGCTCCTCCCACTGGGGCTGCACCGACACGACGGCGGAGCGCGGTCAGGCCGGTGTCAGCGTGCAGGTCGAGGACACGTCTGGGCGGCCTCTCGGCGTCACCGCCGAGGTCGTTGACTGGCGTCTGGAGCCCCACCCGCAGGTGCCCTCCGACGGTGACCAGGTCCACTTCCACTACCGCTTCGACGGTGCCGACGATATGTCCGGCCCTGCAGTGGACGCCTGCGCGGTCGACAAGGAGCGCGTGGCGTTGGGGTGTCAGACGCTTTATTCGTCCGAGGCGCGGCCCGGACCGGACGGCGGCCTCACTGGCGACGACTGGCTCGCCGTCGAGCACCCTAAGCAGGTTGCCAGAGTGCTGTTGATCCCCAACGACCAGTCCTACGACGGACGAACCTGCGAGCAGGACATCAAGGACGGTGGCGGGCCGCATCCTCCGGAACCAGCTGCAATGGGGGACCAACTGTGAGGAGATCGGCTTCTCGATCGCTCGTAACCAGTACCGGCCGCACCGGGGCCGCAGCAGACGGGACCGCGCTTCCTGGCCGGCCTCCTTCCAGACGTTGGTCAGCGAGCGCCTGGAGGTGTCGCCCTGGGACGGCACACTGCGCCGGGCGATCCGGACGCAGCGGAGCGGGAGAGCGGGTGACGCCGGGGATCGTGGCAGGAGGGCCAGATTCGCGACCTCGTCGCCGTCGTGCCACCGCATCTTGATGACTGACTTCCGTGGGGGCGTACCGGCTTCACGTGCGGCCGAGAGGGCTCCCCGCGCCGGCCGGCGGCGGGCCCGGAGCCCCCGCCGCCGGCCGGTTCGGCCGACCGGGAACATCGTCCGCGCGCATCGAGCGGCGTACGCCTCAAGACCGCTCCGCCGGCCCGCCCCCCGGCACGGCCTGAAGATCCACGGCGTGTGCGAGCACCGCTCCAGCGGGCGGCCCACGGCGAGCCCCTCGGGTCAGCGGCCTGCGTCCGTGTCCGCCGACGCGTCCCGGTCCGCCGCGGCGGCGGCCGACTCCGCCGCGTTCGCCTTCTCCTGCATCTGCGAGTAGCCCGACGGCGTGGCGTCGGGAGTACTCGGCGACGCCCCGTCGTCGCCGGAGCAGCCGACGGCCAGGGCGGCAAGGGCAGCCAGCAGGACCGGAAGCACCGCAGCGGTCCGCGCGCGCATCAGCTCGCCGCCTTGCCGCCGTCGTCGTCCTGGCACCACTCCTTGACCTCGGCGAGGTCCTTCTGACGCTGCTCGAGCACCGGCGCCAGCGCCTTCCGGGCCTTCAGCCGGCCCTCGAGAAACGTGACGACCTCGGCGTTGCCCGCCTTCTTGGCTTTCTCGACGCGCCGCTCCAGCCTGGCCACCGAACCCCGGGTGCCCGCCCCCGCGTCCAACCGCTTGAGCGCCTGGTCGATCCGCCGGTCGATCTTCGGCACCCGGTCGCACAGCGCCTTTGCCCCGTCGCCGGTCGGTGCGGGCGCTGGGGAGCCGTCGGCCGCTGCCGCGCCCGTGCCGCCCGCCAGCAGCGCCGCCGTGGCGAGCGCGGCCAGCAGGGTGCGCCGCTTTCGCAGGATGTCCATAGCAATGCCTCCGTCCCCGGGCAGACCCCGCGTCCGCCCGTCGCCAGCAGGCTAGGAACCCTTCTTGGGGAAATCCTGTGACCGGTATGTCCTGGCCGTCCCGATCAACCAGTCGCGACGCTCCGGCAGTTCGCCCTCCCCGGCCGGCAGCCGCACCTCGAAGCGCGCCCCGGCAGCGCCCGGTGCGTCGGCGACCGTGACGCTGCCGCGGTGCAGCGCGGCCTGCTGGGCCACCAGCGTGAGCCCCAGCCCGGTGCCCGCGCTGGACGGGCCGCGCCGGAACCGCTCGAAGATCCGCTGCCTGTCCTGCCCCGGCACCCCAGGACCGCCGTCGTCCACGGTCAGCACGATCCACTCCCCCACGCGGACCATCCCCACCCTCACCCTGACCCGCCCCAGCGTGTCGGCTCCGTGCGCCACGGCGTTGGCCAGCAGATTGTCCACGAGCAGCCGCAGTCCCGGCTCCCAGCCACGCACGCTGATCCCCGCCGGCGCGTCCAACGCGACCACCGCGCCCGGCTCGCGACGCCTCACCTCGGCCACGGCGGCCTCCGCGATCTCCGTCAGGTCGACGATGCGGAACGCCTCGGCCTCCACCAAGTCCCCGCGCCCGAGGTCGCGCAGCATCAGCAACAACCCCAGCAGCCGGCTGTGCTCGCGGCGCAGATCGTCGACCACCTCGGCGCGGTCCGCCTCGGCCAAGGTGGAATGGACGGCCAGGATGTCCAGATTGGTGCCCATGCTCATCAGGGGGGTGCGCAGTTCGTGTGCGGCGGCCGCCGAGAACGAGCGGGCCGTGTCAAGCGCCTGGGCGGTGCGAGCGGCCTGCTCGTCGTAACGGGCGAGCACCGTGCGCACGGTGGCGGCCAGCTCGTCGACCTCGGTGAGACCGGTCCGCTCCAGCAGCGGGCGCGCACGGTCGGCGCGCGGGTCGAGACCGGCGGTACGACGGGTCAGCCGACGCAGCGGCGCGGCGGCGCCCGCGGACATCCCCCAGGCGAGCACGCCGGACAGGGGCGCCGCGAGCACAGTGGTGACCAGCACCCGCCGCCGCACCAACTGAAGCTGTCCTGGGTCGGCGGTGTCCCGCGCGAACACCCACAGCGTGCCGGACGCCGACGATGTACGCACCGGGCGGGCCAGCACCCGCCAGCTGCCGCCCTCGGCAGGCACGGTGACCGGTGCGCCGGTGCGCTCGGGCAGCGCCACGCCGGAGCCGGGCTGCGGCCCGGCGCTGAAGGAGCCGTCCGGTCCCACCACCCGAACACCCACGTCAAGCGCCGCGCTGTAGAGGGCGCGTTCACGGTTGTCCGCCGCTCGGGACCGACCCGCAGCCCCGGCCCGCAGCAACGCCCGGGCGTCCGGGACGATCGCCGCGGCCCGGTCTTGCAGATGCTCGTCCGCAGCGCGGTGCAGATCACGGGCGACGAGCTGAAGCAGCAGCCATCCGAAGGCCAGCACGAGCAGCGGCACCGTGCAGCCGACCGCCAGTCCGATCCGGACCGACAGCCTCACAGCTCCTCCCGCAGCACGAAGCCGACCCCGCGCACGGTATGGATCAGCCTGGGCGCGCCGCCGGCCTCCAGCTTGCGCCGCAGATAGCTGACGAAGGTGTCGACGGCATCGCTGCGCACGTCGAAGTCGTAGCCCCACACCCGCTCCAGCAGCTGGTCGCGGGTAAGGACGAGCCCGGCGTTGCGCGCCAGCACCTCGAGCAGCTCGAATTCGCGCCGGGTGAGGTCCAGCAGCCGTCCGCCGCGCCGGACGGTGCGGGCGGCAGGGTCCATCAGCAGATCCGCCACCCGCAACGCTTGATCCCGGGCGTCGGGCGGCCGTCGGCGCAACAGCGCCCGCAGCCGCAGCACCAGTTCCTGCAGGGCGAACGGCTTGACCAGGTAGTCGTCGCCGCCGGCCTGCAGGCCGGCTATCCGGTCGGCGGTCTCGTCGAGCGCGGAGAGCATGAGAACCGGAAGATCACGGCCGTCGGCGCGCAGCCGCGCGCACACCTCGATGCCGCTCATACCGGGCATCGACACATCCAGAACCAGTACGTCGGGCGGGCCGTCAGCGATCGCAGCGAGCGCGCCCAGCCCATCGGGCGCGGTGCGGACCGCAAAGCCGCTCAGCCGCAGTCCACGCTCCAACGACCGCCGGATGGCCCCGTCGTCGTCCACGACCAGCACCGAACCGGGGGATGCCGTCCCGCCCATGCGCGCCTCCTCACACCAGCCGCCTACGCCCAGCCGGCGCACGGGCCGCTCCGGTCAGCCGTCAGCCGACGGCCGTCAGCGTAACGCCGCTCTCCCGCACACCGGCAACCTCGGCGGGCACGGCACTCTACGGCCACAGCGCCACTTCCCCGCGGCACCGGTCGGCCTGTGGCCCGACATCGACGGCGTCGAGATTGACGTCCCCCCGCCGACCGCAGGATCGAGAGCACCTCCGAGGGCACCTTCGAAGCCCTCCTGTCGACGCTGAGGTCTGCCGGGAGCAAGGCCGTGCGCGCCAGCGAACCGTCTTGGGAGGCGCACGGCGGGAAATCCTCCCGCCCACCCCCGAGCGACAGGGGAGGCCGAGGCACCAACGCCAACTCGTGTCCGAAGGCCCAACCGAGCGAAGCACACCGCCCGCTCACGCCTGACCCCGCCGATGCAGAGTCAGGCATGCACGCCCCGAACTAGCCGATGATCTTGAGAGTCACCAGTTCCAAGTTCTTGCCCTTGCCCGTGGTACCAACCTCGACGCGAGTGCCGCGGAAAGGACCGATCCACCCGATGTCCTGCACCTGGCCGATCCCCTCCAGGCTCCCGTACGACAGGGTCACGCTCACGGCCTCCATGGGCTGAGCCTGGCCGACGGTGCCCACTCTCTTCACCTGGCCTGAGGCCACACACTCACCATGCGGAGTCTCCCAGCCCACATTCCGGATATGGGCGTTGGCGCAGAAATAGCCCCGCCCCCAGACCTGGATCTCCATGGCCTCGATCGCCCTGTTCTCCCCTACCGTCCCAGCGAACTGCCCATCGCAGTTCCACTCCATCCAGCCCTTGCCGGCCACATGAGCCCGGTAGCAGACTTTCACTTTCTCCGTTGCGGCGGCCTCAGCCGCTCCACCGCTCATCACAGCCAAACCCAGCACAGACAACGCCAGGAACGAACGAGCAAAACGCCTCACGGCAACCCCCTGCAACAAGCCAGAACAAGAGCTCGAACATACAGCACCTTGATCATCTGAGGTCCGCCAGGACCCCGCCAGGCAGGACACCACACCGCCTACGGCCCCCATCACAATCGTCCATGAAGCGAAGTCAGATGGGCCGCTTCTGGTTCTCGACGTACTGCTTGACCACGGTCAGCGGTGCGCCGCCGCAGCTCCCGGCGAAGTAGGAGCCGGACCAGAAGTGTCCGCCCCACAGGCGCCGGCGCACGTGAGTGTCGTACTCCTTGCGCAGCAGCCGGGCCGAGACGCCCTTGAGCGAGTTGACCAGCTTGGAGAGCTGGACCTTCGGCGGGTAGCGCAGGAGGTGCACGTGATCGTCCTCGCCGTTGAACTGCTTCAGCTCGGCCTCGTTCGACGAGGCGCAGCGCCTTCTACAGTTCGTCGTTTCTGAGGGGCTGCGGCGCGGCGGCGGCAGGGGTGGCGAGGAGACTGGTGGAGGCGAGGCTCGCGGCGACGGTGACACCGGCCGCAGCGGTGAGGGTGTGTCTGCGGGTCATGTCGGTGGGGCTCAACAGGTCAGCCTTCTTTCCGTGTTGTCGTGCGCTGCTTGTGGTGGAGAAGGGCGGAGGTGAGGGCGCAGGCGAGCGTGAGCAGCAGCAGGATGGCGACGGTCGGGTTGATGTAGTCGGGGATGACGATGGAGTAGTCGCGGCCGTCCGACGCCTCGCACACGAGCCGTAGCGGGATGAAGTCGCCTCTGAGGCCGACCAGGGTGGGTGTTCCCTCGGGGCGCTGCCTCTCGCATTCCTCGGCCTGTTCCTGGTCCTCGAGGAAGAGGACGTGGAGACACCCCCACAGGTAGAGGGCGATGGCGACGGCGGCCGTCGCCAGGGACAAGTCCCGCCATACGGCGAACGGGGTGTACCGCCGGCGAGCCTGTCGTGTGAACCGTGAGCACAGGTACGCGGTGAGGCCCAGCACGGTCGCCGCACCGGCGACCAGGATGGAGAACAGCGCTGCGAAGTTATGCCCTTGCCAAGCGTCGGATGCCATGATCATGACCTTTCAGGACCCGCGGATGATGCGGTGCACTTCTCGAAGATCACGTAGAGCGGCAGCCGCAGCTTCGCGTGCCCCCCCTGCCTCGCTGCCGAATCACTGGTAGCGGCGGGGATCTCCAGGTCGTCCGAGTCGGAGTAGTCGAGGGCCGGGCGGCGCATCGGGGTCTCCGCATGGTCGCCAGTTGCTCTGCAGGCGGCCCTCGCGGTTTCTTAAGGGGCCGCCTGCTGCTGGTTAGCTCTGCAGCTCTCGCTTGACGTTCTTCACGATCGAGACGACCGGGGTTTCCGGCAGGGGCTTGCCGGGGTCCTTCACGGTGAGTTCAGTGGGCCACGACGTGCCGGGGAAAAGGGCGACCGCGTCGGTGTCCACTCGCACCGTCGCGTCAAATCCGCCCGGCCCGGTGATGCGTACCTCGACATGGTAGAAGGCGCGCTCCTTGCCGCTGTTGGTGATGCTCAGCGGCAACGTCAACGAACCCCTGTCAGGACGGGGCTTGAAGACAGTGACATCGCCGCTCACAACGACCGGCTGTCCAAACTCCTCACTGCCTTGAGCTATGCCGGTCGGTGTGCTGCGAGCGACGGGGTCACCGCTGGCAGCCGCTGCCCGCCGCTCGTCGATCTCGGCGCTGACGCGATCCTGCGCCCCAGGCCGAGATGACGACGGTGCGGGCGCAGGCGTCGCCTCGGCAGACCTCGAAGGCGAGTCCGCCCCTGCCGCCGACTCTGCCGATCGACCGACAGACGGAGGCCCACTGGGCGCAAATGAACCTGGCGGGCCGCCAGCCGTTCTGTCGCTCCCCCCGTCCTCTCCGGTGAGAACAACGGCTGTTCCAGTCGTTATCGCCGCTGTCAGCAGCAGGGCTCCGCCCCAGGCGACAGTCCGGCGGCGCGGCATGGGCCGCCGCCTAGTTGCACGAGAAGGCATATTGGGAGGTGTAGTTGATGAAGTCCGACATCTTTGCTGTGACGGTCGCGCACACGGGGTGCCTGGTGTAAACGGGGCCGGCGTACTGGCTGAACGTGGCACTGCCGGTGTCGCAGTCGGCACCCGGGTATTCGCCGCAGACCTTCGCCGTCATACTCTGGGCTCTGCCCGTGTTGTCGTCGAAGATGAGGCAACCGCCTGCCTGGCTGTTGTAGGCAATGACGGTTGCAAGTCGTAGCCTGGGATCAGCTCCCAACGGCAGCGGTATGGCCCTGTTCAATGTGCACCCCGCGCCACACGCGTCTGCGGCAGCCGCAACCGCCCCCGGGTAAGCCGCGGCGAACTCTCGAGTCTCCTCGGACACACCGGCGGACATCTTCACATCGGTACCTGTGGGACCCTCAGCGGCTGACGCGTGAGGCGCAGCAACAGTGAGGGCAGCGACAAGGGCTGTATCCGTAACCGCTAATCGAGTGGTGGATCCGGCGATGGCCAGCATGCAGCTTCCCCCTCATGAATGCACCGAGTGCAATCGACTGATTCTGGTCCGTATGGGCGAGAGGCCGTTGAGTGTTGCCCGAACTTCCCAGTCCCCATTCTGCGCACGACCTCTCTCAATCAGACGAGAGCCTAGGAGGCAGTCACGCCACCTCCAAGGGATGTAGACCAGCCATCCCGCTCCCCCTCAGCAATTGCAGCTACGGAGAGCCATCAAGGCACCCACCCTGATGTCGTATGCGGCATTTGAGCCACCGAGTGTCACCTGAGGTCACACAAGTCAACGGGACATGTCCTACATCACATAGCCATCACACGCTCAACCGTCACCCACCCCCAACACGCATCGAATCCGCTTGTGTCGAGACAGGGCCTCTATCAGCGCATGCGACCCCTTAGCCGCCCTCCGGCTCGATGTACGACGACGAGCAAAGCACCAAGTCCTCTCCTGATCGCTCGGCATGCGTTCAGCACGGCGAGGCTGAAAAATGACGCAACCACTCGAGCTCGGGATCCAGAACGACTCTGGCAGGACGGCCGTGCACAGCAGCCCAGTGCAACAGGGAGTCCCGGGCATTCATCCGTGTGAGCAAGCATCCCTCGCAGTCACGCATCGCGCCCGTTGGCGGTGTACGGCGCGGGTTCGCGTTCGCCGACGACGACGGAGCCGCGCAGCGGAGCCATCGGCCTCGGCACCCCAACTGGACCAATCGCGGGGCCGTTCACGGCCGGGCAGCGGCAGCGGCAGCGGGCAAGCCCGGCCGCGCACCGCTGAGCGGCTGAGGGCAGCCGGCGGTCGCCCGTGATCGCGTACGCCGGTCGCGAGCCGGTCTACCGGGACGCGTCGGCGAGCTTGGACAGCTGCTCGTCCACCGCGTCCTGCGGCAGCACGGCAGGGCCGTCGCCCCTGGTCACCGATTGGAACGTGGCAATCGTCGAGCCGATCCGCACCACGGTGACGGTCATCGGCACCTTCAGCGGTCTCTCCCCCTTCGAGGAGAGGACCTGGAGCAGCCGGAAGGAGGCGGACCAGTCGCCGAGTTCAGGATCCGGCAGGGGTGTGACGTCCTCGTAGTCGAAGCCGAAGCCGGACAACGGGGTGAACTCGGTGCAGTCGCGCAGCGCGGTGCGGAGTGCGCGGGTGACGGCGTCTGCCTGGTCGGGCGGGTAGGAGGCCAGCATCATGGCTCCGCCCCGGTCGCCCTCGGCGGAGCTGATGACCTGCTTGACGCGGCCCCTGGGCGGGAACGGGCTGGACATGCTCGCCGCGTCCTGGACCGCCTGGCACTTGGCAGGCTTCACCGGGCTGGCGTCGACCCTGGCCGGGCCGAGCAGCGCCTCGAAGGTACGCGCAGGAAGATCCTCGGACGTGAGGGCAGCCCGTTCCAGCTCCCGCTGGTCCAGCACCCTGCTCCCCGCAGGCGACGCGGCAGGACGCTCGTCCACCGCGGTCTTGCCCGTGGCCTGGCAACTCACCGCTGACAGGGCCGCCGCGGCGCACGCGGGCCACCGCCGACAGTGCCCGTCCGCGGCCGTGTGCCGGACGTCTCTCCACCACCGCACCCCCCCGAGTACAAGATCGCCAACCGTGAGTAAACGCCCGACCTCCCCCGCCGTCAACGTTCGAACGGCACAGCGGCCAGGTATGGCCTGATCGCAGCGATCCGGTACGAGGCCCGGCCGGAGGCGGCGACCGCGGTGTACGACGAGGTCGGCGGCAAGGGCGCCGACAGCGACGCAACCTGGGGACGGCTGGGCTGGCAGGTCCCCTTGGCATTGCGCACCGCGTCGCTCCGGCGGGCCCTGGGCGCCGCGCGCCCAGCATCGCAAGCGACTTCGTGCGGCGCGAGAGCGGCGCGGGCCGTTCAAGACCTACCTTCCCCGTCCATGGCCTCCGCCGTCGTTCGCGGCGGGACGGATCGTGGGTGTCGTAGACCTGGGATAACGGCAGCCTGGCTCCGATTCCACCGTGCGACGAACCTAGTGGTCAGGCAGCCGCTGTAGCTGCCGGACTCTCGCCTCCAAACCTGCACCGGCGCTCATTTCGCGCAGCGGTGACCCCGATGAGGCGACCCCACTGAGGAGCGTGCAATGAGCATCGCCGACACCACCGGCACTGTGAGCTGGAACCCCGGAGCCCTCAAGGAGATCCTGTCGAACGACGAGAGACGTCCCGTCCTGTTCGCCAACGCCCGCATCCTGACGATGGATCCGCTGATCGGGACCATGACCGGTGCCGACCTGCTGTTCGTCGGCTCTCTGCTCGTGGGCGTCGGCCCGGGCATCATCACCGCGGCGGGGGACGACAACGCCATCGTCGTCGACTGCACCGGCCTGACCATCGCCCCCGCCGTCGTGGACGCCGTCGCGCTGGCCGGCGGCCGTGGCCAACGGTCGGAGTACGTCGCGACGCTGACCCCGGGCAACATCCCCGACTTCCTGGTGGTGCCCGACGCGCTCGCCGCGGATGGGCCGAGCGCGCTGGCCGCCCTCGTGACCGTGCCGGAACAGGTCCGCGCTCTCGTCGCGGCCGGCAGGCCGGTCCTGTGGGCCGGCACGGACGTGCCCGGCCGGGTCACCGCGCCCGAGGCGGGCATCCCGGCCGCAGCGGACCTGACCGCCAGCCCGCCCGTCGGCGTCTGGATCGACAAGAACGACTTCCTGCACCAGGAACTCAGCGCCGACGGCCGCTACGACGAGACCCGAGGCGGGCGCCCACACGCCTACCAAGGCCGGTACTGGATCGACGGCGACCGCATCGACTACCTGGACGACCTCGGCTTCTGGGCCTACGGAGAGTTCCAGGGCGACGAACTCCACCACGCCGGCTACGTCATGACGCTCCGCTGACCTTCCCTCCGACCGGCAGCCCAAGCTCCCGATCCTGGGTGCGCGACACCTGGGGAAACCGCGGCCTGGTCGCCGTCGCGGACTCGATCGAAGCCGGGCTCGAACAGCCTCGGCCGGTCACCCCCGGCACCCCGCACTTCCTGCCCTATCGGCCCTATCCGCCCTTTCAGCCCTCCGTCCGGAGGGTCCATCCTCCCGGCTCTCTCCGCCGCACCGAAAGAAGACCTCTCATGAACGTCAACAACACGACCAGCGCCGCCGTGCTCGAAGAGCTCCGGCGTCGGCCCGCCGACCGGCGGCGCATCCTGTTCACCGGCGCGACCATCGTCACCATGGACTCCGATCTCGGCGTCATCGACGGCGGCGACCTCCTCGTCGAAGGCGACACGATCACCGCCGTCGGCCGCGGCCTCGACGCGGAAGGGGCCGTGGTCGTCGACGCCGCCGGCACGATCCTGACCCCCGGCTTCGTCGACACCCACCGGCACGCCTGGCAGGCCCAGCTGCGCCGGATCATGCCGGACGTCGACGACCTCGGCGACTACATCACGGCCACCCTGGCCGGCTACGCCACGGTCTACCGACCCCAGGACATGTACATCGGCAACCGGCTGGCCGCCCTGACGGCGATCGACAGCGGCATCACGACGATGCTCGACTTCTCCCACAACTCCCGCACCCGCGAGCACTCCGACGCCGCGATCGAGGCCCTCGTCGACACCGGCATCCGTGGCGTGCACGCCTCCATGGGCCCGAGCTTCGGCGCGTGGGACCGGCAGTGGCCCGGCGACCTGTCCCGCCTCAAGGGCCAGTACTTCAGCAGCGACGACCAACTGCTCACGCTGCGCCTGGCGACCCTGGCCACCGAAGAGATCTCCGGATCGGAGCCCGCCTACGGTCCCGAACTCGCCCGCGCCGCGAAGGAGCTGGGTATCGGCGTGAGCGTGGACGCCGTGTTCGGCGCGTCCGGCTCCGAGGCAGTCCTGCGCTGGGCCGAGGACGGCATCCTCGGCCCCGACATCACCCTCATCCACTCCACCGGACTGACCTCCCAGGCGTGGAAGGCAATGGGAGAGACCGGCGCCACTGTGGCCCTCGCCCCCACGTCCGAGGCGCAGATCGGCCTGGAGACCGCGATCCCCGCCGTCGACGAGGCACTCGCCGTCGGCATCCGCCCAGGACTGAGCATCGACGTCGAAGTCGCCCTGGCCAGCGACATGTTCACGCAGATGCGCGTCCTGCACGCCATCCAGCGGATGCGCGCGGTCAACGCCGCCTACGGCACCGACCAGCAGCCCTCCCGCATCACCACCTACGACGTCCTCGACTTCGCCACCCTCCAAGGCGCCCGCACCAACGGCCTGGCCGCCGTAACCGGCTCACTCACGCCGGGAAAGAAGGCCGACCTGCTGGTCGTCCAAGCCGAGGACCTCAACAACATGCCGCTCAACGACCCGATCGGCACGATCGTGCTGGGCTCCGACGCCCGCAACATCAGCGCCGTCCTCATCAACGGCGAGCCCCGCAAGTGGGACGGACACGTCCTCGACGTCGACCTGGCCGCCCTGCGCAACGAGGTGCACGCCTCGCGCGAGTACGTCCTCAACACCCCCGCCGCCTGAGCAGCCCCCACCTTCGTCCCCTGGCCATCGAGCCGGCATCCCGTCCCGCCGTCGCCGCGGATCGGGTGTGATCGTGGACGGGACCCTGATCCCGGTCCGTGACCGGCACGTCGGCGCTCATGGTCGTCGCGGCCCGGCACGGCACAGGGGAGCAAGGCCAACGAGCAGGTCTGGCGGAACTCCGGCCTCGCCCAGCACTGTGAGGAAGTCACCGTGCTGGGCGACGGTGCCTACGTCAACACCGGCCTCCTCGTCCCGCACCGCAAACGCCTCGGCCGGGACCTGCTGGCCGGCGAGGAAGAAGACAACGCAGAGCACCGCAGAGCCGGTGCCCGTGTCGAGCACGCCTTCGCCCGCATGAAGCACTACAAGATCCTCCGGGACTGCCGGCAGCACGGTGATGGGCTCCACCACGCGGTCCAGGCCTTCGCCCACATGCACAACCTCGCCCTGGCCGCGTGATCAGAACAGGTGTGAGCCATCTACTCCGCCAGGCTCCGGGGGATCTGCCGCACGTCATCGCGGACGCACGGGACCAGGCGGTAGCAATGACTTCGTCGTACGACCACCATCGGAGCTGTCCGCCGATGGCGGGAGCACACCATCCTGCGACGTGAACTGCGGCTCGCAGGCCCGTACGTCGGCAAGGCCCACCGCGCCGGCTGTTTATGCAGCACTGTTCACGTGGAGATCTTTCGTCTTCGTGCCGTACCTGAACACAGGGTCCGGGCACCCCGTATATGTCGAGAGAGTGAGGGCGAAGCGACGGGAGAACTCGTGAAACACACAGTGCACAGAAGCTCAAAATCCGGGATCCGGGTGGCTGCCCTCTCGGCAGCCCTTGTCGTGGGCTGCGGTGGGATCATCATGGCCGGTGTCACCGCATCCGCTGGAGAAGGTGGACAGAAGCCAGGCGCCGAAGCTGCGGCAGCATTCAGTCCTGACGTCGACGAAATCGACCAGCCGTCAGCAGCACCTGCCATCGAGTGCCCGGACGTGGACAGGGCGATTCCGGACGTTCCCGCCGAGCATGAGGGGACAGTGCAGCAGTCCCTGCTCCTTATAGATGCCCAAGCCATCGCCGCGAATGAGCGTTTCTCCGACGACAGAGAGCGACTTGAGCGCGATCCCGCCTTGGCTCGGGAGCAGATCTTGACTCCCCTGGAGAACGAACGCCGCTCGACCATCCGAAGAATCGTTTCGCTCACGCAACCGAACGAGGCCGTCGTCGCACAAGAGTTGGAGTCGCTGGCTGTCTGCACGCTGCGAACCGGTGCAGGTGGCAACGATGGGTCCGGGGGCAGCACCCCCGACTTCCGGGCCGACGCCCCGGATACCGGAGTCACCGGCGACGCCGCTTCACCAGGAGTCGACGAGAGCGGAGCTGGAGTCGGCAACGGAAACGGGAACGGCAACGGAAACGGCAACGGTGACGGCCAGAACAACGGCAACGGAAACGGTCAGGGGAACGGGAATGGGAGGGGACAGAACAACGGCAACAACAACGGCAATGTCAATGGCGCCGGGGATGGCCGGGACAACGGAAACGCCAACGGCAACGAAAACGGGGCCGGGGATGGCCAGGACAACGGAAACAACAACGGGAACGACAACGGCGGCGACAGCGAGAGTCTGAGCGCAGATCCTCGCAACAACTCCGCTGGCTGAGCGCCTGACAGAGAGGGGATATCGCCGACGTTGGAGCAACTCACGCCGTGTACTTCGACCGTCGTGCACATCTCTGCCTCGATACAGCGTGCAGCGAGGTCTGCCCCGTGGCCCTGCTGAGTCTCCGGGGGTACATGCGCGACTCCGCTGAGCCTCCCAGGGCAACATCCCTTTGTGGCGGCAGCGCTACTGCCGGTCCTACGGGACGCTCCGGGCCAATGGCGCAAGCATCGCCGCGCCATGCTCGCAGCGGGGGTGGCCGGTCGCTTCGCCCGCCGCGGCCTGACTTACAGGCCATCTCATGCGGCTCCTCGCTATGAGGTGTTCGGTACCACGGTGGACTGGGCCCCAGTTCCGTATGGCACCGGTCAGCGGAGCCGGCACGTGCCATCCCGCCGTTTCGAACAGAGTCCGGCCTTCCGGCGTCGCGACCAGCACGCCCTGCACCGCCCTCTGCCCGGCCGCAGCGTTGGCGAGCGTATGCATCACCATGCGACCCAGACCCGGGCGTTGGTGAGCTAGGGCAGTCGTCTCGACCTGGTCGAGTACCACGGTGGGGCCGGTGACGGCGATCTGCCCACGGGCGGCGAAGGCGCCGTCGATGGTGCGCACCAGGACATGGGTGACGCCGGCTCGGGTCCAACGGCGCAACCGGTAGCCGTCGGCGGTCTCGGGCGGGGCCTTTGGAGTAGCTCTAGGGATGTGGGTACCTTCAGTCATACGCCGGGCGCGGTCGTGTCCTCCGTGATCTCGCGGATGACCGCTTCGTCGGCGGTGGTCAGCACATGGCGTACGACATGCACGGACAGGCCGACGTCAACAGTGAATCCCCAGCCAGTAGGGGTGGGGGCGGCTGTGCCGCGCGAAACGGACCAGCCAGAGGCCACATCCGGATGGCCACCGTCCGCGCTGTGCGAGCAGCCGTAGCCGGTGATCACCAGCCTGTCTTCTCTCTCGGCCGCTTCGAGCACAGCGCCAGCTGGAGCGAAGCGATATCAACTGTCGGCGCAGGAGCGCGAGGCGCGGGTGGTGGCCGGTGCGGACCCGGAAGTTCTCGCAGGAAGGCAGGGCGGGAAGTCGGCACCGCAGCCCCCGCTCGGGTCAGGCTAGGGACTGGTGTCCTCGTCCGCGCAGTCCGCGGTCGCGGCCTCCTGGGCGAGTCCCCCGCCAACGCTCCACATGGGCACTGCAGGAGTGGGGCGGGAGAGCCAACGCACCCCATCCTCGACCACCTGCGGGCGTCGAGGTCCCCGGCGTCCCCATCGCCGACACCGATCTGTTCGACCCGCTTCCGCCCACGATCGACGGCATGGCCCCGGGCCGATCACTCAGCAAGCCCGGTGCGAGTGACAGGACTGACCGCAGAACCCGATCCGTCACACGGGTATCAACAGCGGCGTTTCGGCCATCACACCAGGAAGGCGAACCCGCGCGCCTTGCGGGTGGATGCACTCTGCACGAGGAGACTCCCGTGCTCCCGTACGGAATCCGCTTCGTCTCAAACACGTGTGTTCGATCAGGAGTCCGCTGTCGTTGATCCCGACAGAGCCACCTGACCACAACGCCTGTGCAGAGAGGTGCAGTTGACCTCGTGGACATCACAGGCGATCCCTCCGGCAGACGGGTACGGCGGCTGGCTCCCCAGGCCCCCGTTCCAACGTCGAGAGGTACTGACATGACGCCCGCCCGCTCCGAGATCCGCGGCCTCGTCGGTGCCTACCTGGAACGGCACCCCGCCGAGCACGACCGTCTGGCGCGGCTGTTGGCGGCCCTCGACGAGGCGGATGATCCGGCGGGCCGCGCGACGCTGCCTAGGCACGTCACGTGCAGCGCCGTCGTGATCGACAGCGAACGGCGCGTGCTGCACGTTCGCCACAGGGCCGGTGGCCCGGCTCTCGCGCCCGGCGGCCGCATCGAGGCAGCCGACCGCACGCTGCTCGCCGCTGCGCTGCGCCAAGTCCACGAAGAGGCAGGGATCGAATCCGGAGACCTGTGCCTCACTCCCCAGCTCCTCGGCAGCCCTATCGACATCGACGTCCACGACGTCGCTGCCCGACCGGCCGACGGCGAGCCGGAACACCGGCACTACGATGTCCGATTCGCCTTCTACCTCGCCCACGAGGCTCCCGCGATCCCCTTGCAGGGCGAGGAGGTCTCGGGGGCGCAATGGCTCCCCTTCGACCAGGTCGCCTCGCCCACGTTGCGCGACAAGCTCCTCGACGCCGCGCTCGACGGCCGACCGGAGCCGGTGAACGCCTCGGCGCTGATCTTCGACGACGCCGGCCGATATCTGCTGCACCTTCGCGACCATGTGCCGGGCATCTGGGAACCGGGCGCGTTCGCCCTGCTCGGTGGAGGCCGCGAGCCGAAGGACACCTCGCTTGAGGGCACCCTGCGGCGCGAGCTCGCGGAAGAGGTCCCGGGCCTCGACCTCCCGGTCCTGGAGCCCTTCGCCGTGGAGGCGGCCACCGGCAGAGACGGCCTGTGCGTGCCGGTCCAGATCTTCGCCGGCCGCTGGAACGGCGACCCCGACCACGTGGAGCTGACCGAGGGCGTACTGCTGCGGTGGTTCCCGCCAGAGACACTGGACCGGCTGCGGCTGAGCCCCTCGACCCGCGACCTCGTGCGCCGGCATGCGGCGCAGCACGCCGCCCGCGGCCCTCGGCCGACCATCCCGGTGGCCCGTCCGGCCGCCGGCGAGACCGTGCCGAACGTCGTGGGTGTCCACCTCTACCTGGAGGACCCCGACGGCCGCGTGCTCCTCGGACTGCGTCACCCGGACTCCGCATACGCCGGGGAGTGTTGGCATCTGCTCGCGGGCCACTGCGAGCAGGAGAGCGCTGTCGCCTGCCTCGTCCGCGAGGCACTCGAAGAGGCCGGTCTGGTCATCGACCCGCACGATGCGGAGTTCGTGCACGCAGTGCACCTGGTCGACGCTCCCGGCGCGCAGCCCCGGATGCAGATGGTCTTCCGGGTCCGACGGTGGAAGGGCTCCCCAGAGCTCCGCGAGCCCGGAAAATGCCTCGCCTGGCAGTGGTGGTCGCCCGACGGCCTTCCCGAGCCCATCGTCCCCTACGCCCGGGTGGCAGTCGAGGGGATTCGCGCCGGTCGCCTCTATACCGAGATGGGCTGGTGAGCGATGTTGAACGCTCCGGCCGACTCCCCCTCGACGCCCCACTCCCACGCCGACGCCCTGCCCTCGTTGTGGCGGCACCGCGACTTCCGGCGGTACCTGACCGGGCAGACCGCCGGCGTGGCCGGCAGCTCGATCAGCTCGATGGCGATCCCGATGCTGGCCGTCCTCGAACTGCACGCCACCACGGGGCAGGTCGCCATGCTGGCGTTCCTTGGGCAGCTCCCGCCAGCGCTGCTCGCGCTGCACGCCGGCGCGCTCGCCGACCGTTACTCCAAGCGCCGGCAGATGATCATCGGTGACCTGGCCAGCGCCGCGGCGCTGGCGACGGTGCCGTTGGCCGCTGCCCTGGGAGTGCTGACCCTGGCGATGCTCAACACGCTGTGGGCGCTGTACCTGCTGCGGGTCCTGGAGATGAGCGCGACCTCGTTCGGCGTGGTCCTGGGGCTCGGCGCCCTGGGCGCGGCCGCCGGCACTCTGTCCGCCCCGGTCCTCGCGCGGCGCTACGGGCCCGGGCCGATGATGCTCGGCGCGCTCGCTCTCACGCCGCTCACCCAGGTCCCGCTGCTGCTGGCCTCCCCCGGCATCGGCTGGGAGACCGTGATCGGCGGCGCGTTGTTCCTGCAGCTGGCCTGTGCCGCGGCGGCAGGCACCACTCAGCGCTCGATCCGGCAGATCGTCACCGAGGACCGCATGCAGGCCCGGATGCAGACGGTGAGCACCTGGCTGACCTCGGGGGCCCGGCCGTTGGGGGCGCTGCTGGCCGGTGGGCTCGGCACGTGGGCCGGGGTGCGGCCCGCCTTGGCAGCCGGCGCCGGTCTGCTCGTGGCGCCGCTCGCGGTCCTGGCCTGTTCGCCGCTGCGCGGCCTGCGGCAGATGCCCGATCCTCCGCTCCGGTCGGATGCCTCGGGCGATGCCGGGGCCGGGCCGCCCGCCGGTTCCCGTCACGTCGTGCCCGCCCCCGGGCCGGGGCGCGCCATGGACGTCGACCGGGAGGGTTCGATGGACGGAGAGAGGCCGTGACGCAGCTGAACAGAGGCAGTTCCGAGGTGGCACCCAGCGCCTCCGCGCTGCCGGAGCCGCGTCCCCCGGGGCCCGCCCTCGCCACGTCCCGCGAAGGCGCGGCAGCCGTCGGCGCGGGTGTCTCGGCCGCGCGGGCGGCGATGGTGGCCCGCCTTGAGGAGTCCGGTGATCTGCGCGCCGGTCCGGTGCGCGATGCGCTGCTCGCCTTGCCCGGGAGGTGCTGATGCCCCAGGCGTACGTGCGCCGCTCGGCTCCTGACGAGGTGCCACCGCGTTGGGATCTGCTGGACTGGGCTCGGGCCGAAGACCGGGACGAGTTGCTGCGTCTGCTCCACAGCGGGGACAGCGTGTCGGTCCAGCACGGGGGCGAGCCGCTCCTCGGCCGGGTCCCCGGCCCCCGGCACGGGGGCTCCATGACTGCGATGTCGAGCACGATGGGCATGACCGCAGACCTGTTGGGCGTGCTGGATCTACGGCGGGGCCAGCGGGTTCTGGACGTCGGCACCGGCGCGGCGGTCACCGCGGGGGTGCTGTGCTTCGTCTGCGGGGACGCAGGGGTCGTCACGCTCGACATCGACCCACATGTCGGCGCGGCCGCGCGAGCCCGGCTGGCCGAGCTCAGGTATCGGCCCGTCGTGGTGACCGGAGACGGGATGGCCGGTTGCCCGGGCGGTGCGCCGTTCGACGAGATCTTCGTGTCCGGGGCGCAGTTCGACCGGATCTTCGTGTCCTTCGCCGTGTCCCGTGTCCCGCCTGCCCTGGTGGCCCAGCTCGCACCGGGCGGCCGTGCCCTCATGACGGTGGGCACCTCTTCGCCGTCGTGGCCGGGCCTCGCCGTAATCACCAAGACCGCGACGGGAGAAGTGGTCGCCGAGCTCCGCGCGGTGGAGTCCGGGCATCGCGGCGGTGTGGGCTTCGACCGGCTGTTCTTGTCCGCGGGCTTCCGCGAGCGGATTGCCGCCGGCGGAGGCCGCTGGACCCAGCGCAGCCGCCTTGTGCCCCCGGCCGACACCGATCGTGGCATGTGGCTGGCCTTGGACCACCTCTACCCGGGTCTCGTCCGCCACTTCGGCGCGGACGGTCTGACCATCGGCGCACCCGGGTGCGGGTCCTGGATGCGGGCGCGGCCGGTCGGGCGGCGCCGCTGGGAGGTCACGGTCGACGGGCCGCGCGACATCTGGGCGGAGATCCACGACGTCGCCGCCCGGTGGCGGGCAGCGGGCTCCCCTCACACCTACCGCCTGCAGATCGACGCTGGCGGCGCCCAGCGGGTGACCACCAGCTGCGACACGCTCGCCTGGTCCCTTCCCGACCCTTCTCGTACCTCTGGAGACGCACAGTGACAACCCGACGTGGCGGACCGGCCGCCGAGTACGCCGCCTGTGGGGAAACGCTCTTCGGCACGACGGCTGCCGCGTACGCCCGCTACCGGCCGGGAAAGCCGGACGCTGCCGTTCGCGTGCGTGCCGCTCCCCTGCATGGTGTGCCGGCCCCGGTGCCGGTGGACCTGGTGACCAGGACGGCTCAGGTACCGTGCGCGCCGCTGACCGTCGTACGGCGGCTCGCGCACGTCGATCTGATGGACGCCCACCCGGGAGTGCTCGCCCAGGCGATGGCGGAGTCGAGGGCCGTCCTCGGGGCGGGCACGACCTCCTCGTACGGCGAGGTCCGCACCGTCACATCGCAGCCGGCCGACCGGGGCCCTGATCTGATCGCCTGTCGCCGGGCGTTCCTCCGCTTCCCCGTGGCCCGCCCCTGGACACCCGAGACGGTCGTCGGCCATCTTCGCCGCACCTCTTTCGCCCCGCCCGATCTCTTCTCGGACCGGCACGAGGCGTTCGAATTCGAGGCCAGGACCCGCCAGCTGCTCGACGCGTACACAAAGCGCGGAGTGCTGCGGGAGGCAGCGGCGCTCACGGTGCTGCTGGGCCGCCGGCCCGGGAGCGCGCGGTGAGCGGGCAGCAGCGCCACCGGGAGCCGGTCGACGTGCACCTGATCCTGCGCCGCGACGGGGATGCGGGCGCGGAGATCCTGCTCTCTCGCCGGGCCGGGGACGTCTACGCCTCGGGCCTGTGGCACCTGGTCTCGGGACACCTCGACGGACCGCATGAGGACGTCGTCGACGCGCTGATCCGCGAGGCCGCGGAAGAGGCCGGCGTGACCATCGACCCGGCGGAGGTTCGCTTCGCGGTCGCCGTGCACCACCGCGGCCCTGGCGGCAGGTCCAGGACCGGAATGTTCTTCGAGGTTCGCGTCTGGCAGGGCGCCCCTTGGGTCCGGGAGCCGGCTGTGTGCGACGCGATGGGCTGGTTCCCGCTCGACGCTCTGCCGGAGCCGATGGTCGCGTACTGCCGGGCCGGGCTGGACGCCTACCAGTCCGGCCAGATGATGGCCGTGCACTTCCAGGAGCCCACCGACCCGATCGCCTACGACCCGGCTCTCGACCGGCGCCGTCCCGTCCCGGTGGTCGGGACGTCCGGACCGGACAGCCGGGTGCGGGAGTTCACCGAGCGAGCCGTCGGGCGCATCACCGGCTGGACGGACGTCTCCTGGGCGCGGGAGGGCAGCCGCGTGTGGCGGGTGCACGGCGTCGAGGGAGGGGTGTGGTTCGTCAAGGTCCACCAGAACGACCGCTTTCACCGCAGGGAGGTCGACGCCTACCGCGGCTGGGTCCCGGAGCTGGGGGCAGCCGCGCCCCGCCTGGTGGCCGCCGAGCAAACGCTGCGCGCCGTCGTCATCACCGCGGTGCCGGGACGGTCCCTGCACGGAGCCGTTCACCCGCCCGCCGAGCAGCGGCTGATCTTTCAGCGCATCGGTCAGCTCGCGGCGGCCATCCACCGAAGCACCCCCTCGCATCCAGCCCCCGCCGGGACCGCGCTGCCGGGCAAGTGGGAGCGGCGCCTCGCAGCGGCTCTCCCTCACCTCGCGCCCGGGGACGAGGACTTCATCCGCGCCATGGCCGCGACGGCGGCGGAGCTTCCCGGATTGGAGACGAGGCCGACACACGGCGACTTCCAGCTGCGAAATCTGCGCTGGGACGAGGCCACCGGCTCCTTGTACGTAATCGACTTCGAGCGGAGCGAGGAAGGCCCGGGCGTACGCGACTTCGTGCGTCTGTCCGACGCCTGGGCCGACCGGCCGGACCTCTTCGCGGCGGTGATGGACGGCTACGGCCGCCCGTTCACCCCAGCCGAAGAGGCGCATCTGGCCGTCCTCTCCCTGCTCGACGCCGTCTCCGGCATCCAGTACGGCGCCGCCCACGGAGATCTGGAGCTCCTCGAACGCGGCCGCCGCACCCTGGCCCGGCTCCGCGCCACGGGCCGCCCATGAACAACACCCCTACCGCATGAGACCAGTTGAGGAGCAGCACCGTGGAGTACGTCGTCCGCGAGGAGTGGACCAAGCACTATGCCGACGGGAAGGGCTTCCGGCAGTTGGGCGACAGGGAGCGGGCGCTGCTCGCCGAACACACCCCTGTGCCGGACGGCGGTGGACGGGCACTGGACGTGGGATGCGGCACCGGCGGCCTCTCGCTCTACCTCGCCTCGCTCGGCTACGAGGTGGACGCCGTCGACTTCGCCGACAGCGCGCTCGACCACGCCCGTCAGGACGATCCGGACGCCGCAAGGGTGCGGTGGATCTGCATGGACATCGAGCGGGACGACCCGGTGGACCTGTGCGAGGACGGGTACGACCTGATCGTCCTACGCCTGGTGGTGCCGTTCTTCACGGATCGCACCCGGATCCTGCACGGCCTCGGTCAGCGGCTGCGACCCGGCGGCGCCCTGGTGGTCATCACGCCCACCGCCGAGGCGACGCCTGAGGAGCGGCGCGGCATCGCGCTCGACGACGACGAGATCACCTTGATCGCCGGGAGCTGGAAGACATACGAGCGGGAGGACGCGGACGGTCTCGCCTTCCTGATCCTGCGCGAGCCGTGACATCGCGCCACCCGGGCGGTGGAGCGGAAGCGGGTCCGTCCGACCCTGCGGCGACCGGGCCTCGGTGATCGTGCGGCCAGCCTGGATCCGCAGCGTCCGCGACTTCATCCACCGCACCCGCACCGAACTCGGCATCGCCGCCTGACGTACGTCCCCCTCCTCAAGGTGGGGGACGTACGACCGAACGTGCTCAGCGGCGTACGACTACGTCGTGCACCACCGCGTATGGGCCTGTGTGCTCAGCCGTCTGTTCGAGCCGGGACGGCCCGCAAGGGGCTTCGACAAGACGATCTACAGGCGAAGGAACGAAGTTGAGCGGACGATCAACGCGTTGAAGAACTCCCGGGCTGTGGCCACGAGGTTCGACAAGCGCGGCTCCATCTTCCACGGCACCGTCACGCTCGCCTCGATCAGACTCTGGCTCCGCCCGTGATCTCCGCCGGATCTAGTAGCCGGTTGTACCGTCGAGCATCTCGCGCAGGATGTCCAGGTGGCCGTTGTGGCGGGCCGTCTCCTCGGTGAGGTGGTGCAGGATCCAGCGCAGGTCGACGTGGAGGCCGTTACGGATGGTTCCCTGGGCCTGCTTGTCCAGGTCGTTCCCGGCGACCAGTTCGCGGTAGCGGGCGCTCTGTTCGGCGTACTCGTCGAGCAGCTGCGTGAGCGGGAAGTCGACGGCGATCCGCATCTCGCGGTCGGGGTCCTCATCCGTCATGGGGGCGCGGTCTTCCTCGCCGAGGAAGATCACCTGGAACCAGTAGTACTCGACCCAGCGAAGGTGGTTGATCACTCCGCTCATGGTCATCAGCGGTGAGCCCGGCAGGAGCGCCTTGCGGGCGTTCTCCGCAGAGACGCCTTCGCACTTGGCGCGAGCGGTGCCACGTGCGTAGTCGAGAAACGTGGTGAGCTGGGTGCGCTCGTCCCACGCGGGCGGTGTGTCATCGATTCTTGTCATCGCGCGAAGCATCCCCGATCACCACGACCCATGTCGAGGCATTTCGCGGAGGGCCCCTGCCCCACCCACCGCCGACCGCCCGACATGATCCGCCAGACAGGCCCTAGTTGTATTGCCTCGTTAGGTGACGCGGCTTGCGGGTGGTTTGCCTGTGAGTGCGGTGTGTCCGCGGTGGTGATTGTAGGAGTGGAGCCAGCCGGGGAACGCTTCGCGGCGTTCGATGTCTGACCGGTAGGGGCAGGCGTAGGCCCATTCGTCGAGCAGGGTGCGGTCGAAGCGTTCGACCTTGCCGTTGGTCTGGGGCCGGTAGGGCGGGACGGCTGGAGCGGTCACCCATGCCCGCTTCGCCCAGGGCGCAGTACCGGTATTCGTCGACCCTTGACGGCCTCGGTCTCCTGTCCCAGACCCGGGTGCAAAGCAGGCGTCTCAGCTCTCGGCGGGGGCGGCGGGCTGGTCTGCTTGCCGGGAATCAGATCGCCATCAACGGGGTTGGTGGGGGATGAGCCGTTATTGGAGGGGTCATGCGAGCGATTCAGGTGTACGAAGTGGGCGGTCCCGAGGTGCTGCAGGAGGCCAAGGTGGACCAGCCGCGGCCGGGTCCGGGCGAGGCGGTCGTGGAGGTCGCCGCATCCGGGGTCAACTTCCTCGACGTCTACCACCGCGAAGGCCGGTACAGCCTCCCGCTGCCGTTCACCCCGGGCGCTGAGGGCGCCGGCACGGTCGTCGAAGTTGGACCCGGCGTCGCTGACGTCGCAGTCGGGGACCGGGTCGGTTGGGTGGAGATTCCCGGCACATATGCCGAGCGGGCCGTCGTGGACTCCTCCCGGCTGGTGCCGCTGCCCGACGACATCGGCTTCGAGACAGCCGCCGCCGTGCTCCTCCAAGGCATGACCGCGCACTATCTCGTCAAGGACGCCTACCCGGTTCAGGGGGGCGACACGGTGCTCGTGCATGCGGCTGCTGGTGGCATGGGGCTGCTTTTGACCCAGCTCATCACCCATCTCGGCGGCAGGGTGATCGGCACGACGTCGACCACGGCGAAGGCCGAGCTGGCGAAGCGTGCCGGGGCCGCTGAGGTGATCCTTTCCTCCACAGTCGACGATCTCGCAGCCGAGGTGAAGCGGCTCAACGGCGGTCAGGGACTGCCGGTTGTCTTCGACGGCGTCGGCGCGCACACCTTCGATGCGAGCCTCGCCAGCCTGCGAACCCGCGGCCATCTCGTGCTCTTCGGCGCGGCAAGTGGTGCCGTGCCGCCGTTTGATCCGATGCGGCTCGCCCACGGCGGTTCGCTGACCCTGATCCGGCCCAGCCTCGGGGACTTCATCGCCGATCGGTCCGAACTGCTCCGACGGGCCGCCGATGTGTTCGAGTGGGTGCGCTCCAAGGCGCTTGAGGTCACCGTAACGGGCCGCTACGCACTGTCCGAGGCCGCCCAGGCCCACAGCGATCTGGAGGCTCGGCGTACCACCGGCAAGCTGCTCCTCGTACCCGATGCGGCCGCTATTGGACGCCGCGAGGAGACGCAGAGCTGATCGCGGGTGCCGAGGTCGGGGATCTTGGAGACTGAGATGTCGAGGGCATGGCCGACCGTCATCGCCAAGATCCCCGACACCGTCAGGCACTCAGCAGGCCAAGATCAAGTTCTGGCGGGTTTCTGGCGTATCTGGGTCACACCCCTTCAAGATCCCTCAGCCGAGACCTGGCTCACCCCGTCCACAACCTCCCGGGGCAGAACACCGGGCGTGTTGCGAAAGTGCGTGCGGTGACGGACGTCGCGTAGTACTCCTGGGGAGACCTAGAGACACGTTTGTTCTCACTTGGAGTCGTCGATGGCCGTTCGTCGTGTCGTGCCCAACATCCAGTCGGAGGCCGCGCAGGAGAGCCGGGATTTCTATGGCCTGCTGGGCTTCGAGGAGGTCATGAACCACGGCTGGATCATGACGCTCGCCTCCCCGTCCAGCCCGGCAGCGCAGATCAGTGTCATGACCAGTGACAAGACCGCGCCTGTCGCCCCCGACATGAGCGTCGAGGTGGACGACGTGGATGCGGCCTATGCGGTCATGCGGGAGAGCGGTGCGGAGATCGTGCACCCCTTGCAGGATGAGGAGTGGGGCGTGAGGCGGTTCTTCGTCCGCGATCCCAGCGGACGGGTGGTCAATGTGCTGGGCCATCGGTGACGGCCCTATCCGCGCCTCTGGTGAAAGTGCTGGTCACAGCCACTCACGGCCACCCGCATCAGGTGGTGGGCTTCACCTCGGACGTGTTCTTCAGCAGGCCTTCGATGATGTAGACGGCCTCCCACACCCCGCACGGGATGAAGCGCGTGAACAGCGCGATGTGTCCAAGGCGCAGCGTTGACGATCCCGCCCGGCTAGACGTACCGCACGCTCGCCTCGGCCGGCTTCGACAAGACGATCTGCGAGCGAAGGAATGAAGTCGATCGGACGATCAACACCCTCAAGAAATTCCGGGCCGTGACCACGAGGTTCGACCAGCGTGCCTACGTCTTCCAGGATGCCGTGACTGTCGTAGCGATCTGGCTCTGGCTTCGGGGGGGGTAGATCCATTATGCCCGTGCGGGGAGGCGCGGGTCACCGTTCTCCGGAATGATTTTTACGCCTGATTTGCGCCTTTAGGCTTGCGGGCAACGGGCACAACGCACGTACCTGAGTTGGGAGTTGAGAGTGGCGCACGACGTTGCCGCGCTGGCCGCGGAGCTCGCGGACATGGCTGCGGCCGATCACCAGTCCGCAGTCCGCGCGAACAGCGATGACCCCGCCGAACAACTGGCCTGGCGGCGGCTGACCGCCCGGCACGGCGACCGGCTGGGCGAGATCATGGATGAATTCGGCTGGCCGACGGCAGAACTGGTCGGTGAGGAGGCCGCACGCGCAGCATGGCTGATCGCCCAGCACGCCGACCGACAGCTCGATGTTCAGCGGCGCGCCCTCCATCTGATGCAGCAGGCGGTGTCGGCAGGCTCGGCTAGCCCGCGCGAGCTGGCCTTCCTGCGCGACCGCACGCTGGTCAACGAGGGCCGCAAGCAGGTCTACGGCACTCAAATCGCCGACGTGAAGGACGGGGCGCCGATTCCGTGGCCCTGTGAAGAGCCCGAGCGCATGAACGAACTCCGTGCAGAAGTCGGCATCGAGCCTTTCAACGAGTACGTTGCCAAGTTCTCCCTGGCCTGACGCGCTGTTCCCAGTCGCGCGCTGCGGACGTCCGCACAGACCAGGGCAAGCGACGCGAACCTATTCACGCAGACCACGATCCGAGTCCCACAGACGGTTGCTTCCACGGGCACGACGACGCGTCCGTACTCGCTGGATTCCTGCGTGTCCTGCTCAGTAAGGCACCGAGCCGTGAAGTCGCCCTCGCGCCGTGCCACCAGGCCGCTGAACAGTACGGCGGTCTAGCTTCAGTTGCGGTCCCCCGGCCGGACCAGCCTTTCCGGATGTACGGTCGTCCGCGCCCACCTGACATGGACCCCCGACAACACCCATGCACATTCAGTAGCGCAGGCTTTCGAATTCGCCAGCGTGCGGTCCATCGATCTCCGCATCCGGCTGCGGGACCGCTTCGATGTCGTAGTGGGGCTCCAGGAACAGCCCTTTGTACTGCGGCCGCGGATCGGCTGCGGCCACGGTCGTCGCCTTCGCCTCCTGGTGGCGTCGCAGCTGCTGGACCGCAGTGGTGGTCATGTGGATTCCCCTCCCGTGGCGCGCAGCTCGCGCGCGGACTGGCCTCCTGGCCTCGTCGTCCCGTTGCAGACAGGAGACGCGAGCCGGCCACAGAGATCATAAGCTCCGGCCGGCCGGAGCGGCCCGCCATTCCCCCCGTAGTCGGTCACTGCCGATGTCACCGCCCCTGCCGGGACGGTCGCGCCGAGGGAGCCGGTCATGCTGGTCATCACGCAGCTCAGCCAGTCGCTGTTCGACGGCGACCCGGTGCCCCAGCGTCAGCGCGGGCACCCGGCGCTGCCCCAGTCCACGACGCATGAGCCGCCTTGTGTTCCCGCCTCGCCCTCGCTCGCGTCACCGATCTGCTGCGGCCGCATCTCCGCCCGCATTCGCCATGCGGACATCGTGAGCCGTCCTGTCACACGCGGACAACGCCGATCCCATCCTCCGCCGTCGGCTCCGGACAGGATCCGGACAAGCCTCTGACCAGCCCGGACAAGGAGCGGCGTGTCCGGGACACAGCTTGCCGTTGCCGCGGCCGGCTCTGTGCCCACAAGCTCGGATCAGCCCGCCGGGCGAGACCGAACAGGGTCCGCACACCGGCCGGTGCCACGCCGTACACGGACCGGAACCGAGCCGGGCGCGGCGGGCGATCCCACGAAACCCACGAAGGAATCGGAGGAAGGGCATGCTCGTACAACTGCGGACGATCTCGGATCGTCTGCTCGACACGGTGGCCCCGAAGACGAGTGCGTCGGCGGCCGACTGCTGGCAGAGCGAGTGCATCCGCCGCCGCTGCCTGGGACGCACCACCACGCTGATGTGGTACGAGGTGTGCGAGGACTACCAGGAGGTCGGCTACTGCGGCTGCCGCATGTAACGGGCGTCGCCCACTGCGTGCCACCGCATCTGCAAGGCACCGGCTCCGCCCGGCCCGCGCCGGGTCGGAGCCGGTCTCCAACGACCGGTCTTCAGCGCCGGGCGCTCCGCCGGCGGGAGGGTTTTCGCTCCGATGAACTATGTGATCGTCAGCGGCCGGGTCCTGCTCGGCCTCGTCTTCCTGTGCTCGATCGCAGGCAAGGTCCGCTCCACTGACGCGTACCGCGCCTTCCGGCTCGCGGTAGCGCAACTCGCCCCGCCGCTGCGGCGCAGGACGAAGGCCGTGGCACCCCTGGTGATCGCCGCCGAGGCGGCCGTGCTGGTGGCGCTCGTCGTCCCCGCGTCCGTGACCGTCGGCTTCGCAGCGGCCGCATTCCTGCTCGTGGGGTTCGCCCTGGCCCTGACCAGGGTGTTGCTGCGGAAGGAGAACGTCGCCTGCCACTGCTTGGGCGGCTCCGAACCCGTCGCCACCCGGCACGTCGTGCGCAATGTGCTGCTGGTCGGCGTGGCCCTCGCCGGACTGGTGGGACGGCCCGACACGGCGGAGACGGCGACCGGCTCATGGGCGGGACTGCTCCTGGCCGTCGGCGTCGGGGTCCTCCTCGCGCTGTTCACCGTGACCCTCGACGACCTGGCTCACCTGTTCGGCCCGGTGGACCCCGAGGAGGCCAGGGCATGACGCGAGCCCCCGCCGCTCTCACGGCGCTAGGCGCCGGGTGCGCAGTGGCCGGCGCGGTGGCACTGGTCCGCCGGTTGTACGTCGTCGTCACCGTCCAGGGCGAGAGCATGACTCCCACCCTCGCCGACGGCGACCGGGTCGTCGTCCGCCGTACCCGGCTCGCCGCGGTCCGCAGTGGCCAGCTCGTCGTGTCCGGGCCGCCCGCCGGCGAGCGCTGGGACCGTCTCCCCCTGCCCGCGTGGCTGGTCAAACGTGCCGTCGCCGTTCCCGGGGACCGGGTGCCGAAGGACGCGGGCCCCGCACTGCGGGCGCTGGCCGAGGAGCATGTGCCGGACGGACGGCTCGTTCTGCTCGGAGACAACCCGCGGCGGAGCCTGGACTCCCGCCAATGCGGCTACTTCACCTCCCGCCAACTGCTGGGCGTAGTCGTCCGCCGGCTCCCGTGCGCGGCAGCCGGTGACGGCCGTTCCCCTTCGTCGCCCGGCCACGACGTCCGGGCCGTCCCCGGAAGGACCAACCCACCATGGCGTACCTGACCGCCGTCGTGACGCTGTTCGGCCTGCTGAGCATCGTCAATCTGATGCTGACGCTCGGGGTCGTCCGACGGCTGCGCACCCAGCGGCACGGGTCCTCGCCCGCCGCCAAGGGCGACCCGTTCCAGGGCTCGGGTCTCTCCGTCGGAGAGACCGTGGGCAGATTCTCCGTGAGCGACACCGAAGGCAGGCCGTTGACCCGCGACAGTCTGCACGAGGGAATGCTCGTGGCCTTCCTGTCCCCTGGCTGCCTTCCCTGCGAGGAACTCCTCCCGAGCGTGGTGGAGTTGAGCCGCGTAGCGGGACCGGGTCAGGTCCTGGTCGCCGTCGTGCTGGACGAGGACGGCGAAGCGCGGCCCGATGCCTTCGTCGCCGCACTGTCCCCGGTGGCCACGGTCGCCGTGACACGTCTTGAGGGCGAGCTGACCCGGGCCTTCGCCATCGAGGGCATGCCGACCGGCGTCCGCATGGGCCCCGAAGGCCGGATCGCGGCCAGTGGCCGCGCCCTGCTACGCGTCTCGCACCCGACGAAGGCCGGTGCATGAGCGGGAACATGAGCAAAGGTCCGGGCCGCCGTACGCGCGGAGGGAATGAGCAGCTCGCGCCGCGCGACGCGTTCGTCGCCGCCCGCAGTGCGCTCTCGCTCGCCTGGCGGTCGGCGCCCGCGCATCTGACGGGCCTCGTGGCCGTCGCCGTCGCTGCCGCCGGGGTACCCGTGGGAGTGGCCTGGCTCACCCGGCTCGTCCTGGACCGGCTGACCGGTGTGAGCCAGGAGGCTCTGCTCGGGCTGGCTCTGGGGCTCGGCCTGCTGGGGCTGGTGGCGGCGCTGCTGCCACACCTCAGCCAGTACCTGGGCGCACGGCTCAACCGGGCTGCGGGAATGCGGGCGGTGAACCGGCTCTTCACGGTCGTCAACTCCTTCGGCGGACTCGCCAGGTTCGAAGACCCCCGGTTCCAGGACCGTCTGCGGATGGCTCAGTCCGCGGGCAGCCAGGCCATCGGCCGCGTCGTGGAGACCGGGCTGAGAATCGCCGGCGGTGTCCTGAGCGTCGGCGGGTTCGTCGTCGCGCTCTTCGTCATCAGCCCGGTGATGACCGGACTCGTCTTCGCGGCGGCCGTGCCCGCGCTCGTGGCCGAGCTCCGGCTGTCCCGACGCCGGGCGAAGAGCGCCTGGCGCATCAGCTCGGCGCAGCGGAGGGAGTTCTTCTACCAGTCCCTGCTGTCGAGTCTGGACGCGGCCAAGGAGATCCGGCTCTTCGCGGCCGGTGACTTCTTCAAGGACCGGATGCTCGACGAACGGCGCACGGCCGACGTCGAACGGCGGCTGGTGGAGCGCAGGGAGCTCGTCACCCAGTCCGGCCTCGCCCTGCTCAGCGCCCTCGTCACCGGAGGCGGACTGGTTTGGGCGGTACTCGCGGCGAGGCAGGGACGGTTGACGGTCGGCGACGTCTCCATGTTCGTGGCCGCTGTCGTCGGTGTGCAGGGCGCGTTGTCCGGTCTCGTCGGCTCCCTCGCCGATGGGCACCATCAACTCCTCCTGATGAACCACTACATGGCGGTCCTGCAGGCCGGACCGGATCTCGAACCGCCGGCCGGCCGTGCACTCCTCGACGGGCTCCCCGCACTGAGCCGGGGCATCGAGCTGCGGGACGTCTGGTTCCGGTACGGCGACGACCGCCCCTGGGTACTGCGCGGCGTGAATCTGTTCATCCCACGCGGCACGGCCGTCGCCCTGGTCGGACACAACGGCGCCGGGAAGAGCACGCTGGTCAAGCTGCTGTGCCGGTTCTACGACCCGACCCGGGGCGAGATCCTGTGGGACGGGGTGGACATCCGCCGGGTACCGGTGCACGAGTTGCGCCGTCGGCTCGGCGCGGTGTTCCAGGACTACATGAACTACGACCTCACGGCCGGCGAGAATATCGCCGTCGGCGACGTGCGGGCGCTCGACGATCCGGCGAAGCTGACCACCGCCGCGCGGGAGGCCGGTGTGCACGACGTTGTGGCGAAGCTGCCGCACGGCTACGACACCATGCTGAGCCGCGTCTTCGCCGCCGGCGACGCCGATGACGACGCCGGGGCACAACTCTCCGGGGGCCAGTGGCAACGCCTCGCCCTCGCCAGGGCGTTCCTGCGCACGGACCCCGACCTGCTCATCCTGGACGAGCCCAGCTCGGGTCTGGACGCGGAGGCCGAGTACGACATCCATCTGCGGCTACGGCGATACCGGGCGGGCCGCACCAGCCTGCTGATCTCGCACCGGCTCGGTGCGGTCAGGGACGCGGACCGGATCGTCGTGCTGGCCGACGGCCGGATCACAGAGGAGGGCTCCCACGCAGAACTGCTCGACGAGGACGGTACGTACGCCCGGCTCTTCACCGTCCAAGCCAACGGCTACCAGCACTGACGTAGCGCTCTTCGCGAGAATGCGGATTCGCTCGCCCTGCGAGCCGTCACCACGCGAGCCCCCCGCCCAGCATCATCGGCACACGCCTCGCACACCAGCGGGGACTTGCCCACTCCCGCCTCGCCGCCCAGCGGCACCGCGCTCGGACGGCCCTCGACCGCGTCCGCCAGACGCCTCAGCTCAGGAGCCCGCCCGGCGCACCAGCCCACGCCCGGAACGGCGAACCTGCTGGCGGGCGGCCGGGCGCACTCCTCCGACAGGCCTGGACAGCGGGCAGGCTCACCTTCTCGGGCGAGGGCCGGCGCGGACGCGTTCGGCGACCGACCACCTGTGATCGGGCAGCAGCCTGCCCGCGCCCGGCGACAGCTCACGGTGACGACGCTCACCGAGTCCCGATGTCGTAAGCGGTGCCGTCGCCGACGGCCTGGAGTTTGTCCGGGTTGGCCACGTTGTGGATGCCCGTGATGCGGCCGTCGGCGCCGAAGTCGAACGTGACGGTGGCGATCACGCGTCCCGGCGCGCTGAAGACGATGCCCGGCCCGCCGTTGATCTCGACGAGCTCGGCTTTCATGTCGGCGGGCTCGATGCCCTGGTACGTGACGGTGCCGATGGCCGCGAACCAGTTGGCCACCGTGCTCGCGCCGACAACCGGGCGCAGGGCCTGGCGGACCTTGCCGCCGCCGTCGGTCCACAGGGTGACGTCCGGGGACAGCAGTTCCATCAGGGTGTTGATGTCACCGCCGGTCGTGGCGGCGAAGAACCGCTCGGTGGCCTCGCGCTGCCGGCTCCGGTCGGCTGCGAAGCGTGGCCGCCGGGCCCGCACGTGCTCGCGGGCCCGGTGCGCGGCCTGACGCACCGCAGGCTCGGAGCGTTCCACCGCCTCGGCTATCTCGGCGTGGCTGAAGTCGAAGACCTCCTTGAGCACGAACACCGCGCGCTCCAGCGGGCTGAGCGTCTCCAGCACCACCAGCATGGCCATCGACACGGACTCGGCGGTCGCTGCGACCTCGGAGGCATCCCCACCGGTGAGGATGGGCTCCGGCAGCCACGGCCCCACATAGGTCTCGCGCTTGTGCCGCGTCGAGCGCAGCCGTTCCAGTGCCAGGTTCGAGACGATCCGCGCCAGGTACGCCTTGGGGTCGGCCACCTGCGAGCGGTCCGCGGCGGACCACTTGATCCAGGCGTCCTGGACTGCGTCCTCGGCGTCGGCCGCGGTGCCCAGAAGGCGGTAGGCCACGGAGAACAGCAGGCTGCGGTGCTCGTGGAAGACCTGCTGGTCGGGGTGGGCTGACAGGTTGGTCACCGGGCCTCCCGGACACGGGTGTAGCGGCCCCCGCGGGGCCAGAACGCGCCCGAGGCGGGCATCTTCTTCATACGGCCAAAGGTCGGCCAGGGCGAGGCGGTCACCGTCTCCTTGTACCGGACGGCCATGCGGCCGGTCAGGCAGATCCGGCGCGGGCTGTCGTCGGGGCGGGTGAACTGCACCACGGCATCGCCGCGTCCCAGGCTCACCGGCGTGTGGTAGTAGCCGAAGCGGAACGGCTTGGGCTGCTTGCCCTTGAGCACACGGTCGATGGACAGCGCGGCGTGCACCCCGGTCGGCATGCCGCCCTGGCAGGTGCCGTGCATCACGCCGTAGCCCTGGCGGATCGCGGCCGCGTCGCCGATCGCGTACACGTCGGGGTGGGACACCGACCGCAGTGCGGCGTCGGTGACGATGCGTCCGCGCTGGTCGACGGCCAGCCCGGCGGCGGCCGCCAGCGGCGACACCCGCGTGCCGCTCGTCCACAGGACCGCGTCGGCGGCGATGCTCTCCCCGCCTGCCAGTTCCACGCCGTCGGGCAGCACCTTCACCACTTCCACCCCGGCGCGTACCTGGACGCCCAACCGGTCGAGCGCGGCGTGCACGTACGCCTTCGCCTTGGGCTTCATGGCCGCACCGGGCTCGGCCCGACCCAGCAGCACGACGTCCAGCTCCGGGTGCCGCTCGGCGATCTCCGCGGCCGACTCGATGCCGGTCAGCCCGCTGCCGCCGACCACCACCGTGCCGCTGCCGAGCTGCCCCAGTCGCTCGGCGAGCGCCTCGGCGTCCTGGGCGCTGCTCAGGGGGTACGCGTGGTCCTCGACGCCCGGCACCGCCGACGCGTCGGCCACACTGCCCAACCCGTACACCAACGTGTCGTAGTGCAGGACCCGGTCGTCGTCGATCCGCACCGTCTTGGCGTCCGCGTCCACCGCCGTCACCCAGCCCCGTACGAATCGCGCCCCCGTGCCCTCCAGCAGCTCGGGGATGCTCAGCTCGGCGAGCTGCTGCCCGGTCGCCGTCATGTGCAGCCGCATGCGCTCGGTGAACCGCTCCTGCGCATTCACCACGGTCACCTGCACGCCTTGGCGCCGCTTGCCCCGCGCCGCCAGTTGGACGGCCGCGGACATGCCCGCGTACCCGGCCCCCAGGACCACCACACGGTGCGTGACCGTCATGCCGGTTCCCTGCTGTGTGCTCATCGTTCCGTCCTCCTCCATCGCTGCCTACGACCACCAGATGGAAGCGGACCGCCCGTCTGTGACAGGAAGCCGATGTGATGCACAGCACAGTCTGAATCGATGTCCGTCGATAGAATTTCTCAACCACACGGCCTAGCCCTTTGGGCGAGTAGCTCCGTGGCATCCGGCCGCGGAGCCTCCGCGGAAATCCGTTGGCGGACCACGGAGACCGCTGCTAGTTTCCGGGAGGCCGTGCGAGAGAACGAGGAGGTGGTACCCGTGAACGCAGTATCGACATGGGTGCTCCCCTCCGGGGTCACGGTCGGGCGATAGGTCGTCCGGGAGCGCCGTTCACGAGCACTCCCGAAAGGCACGACCATGCACTTCACTTCCGAGCAGCGCCTCGACGACGGCGTCCTCGAACGCGAATTCACCCTCGGCGAGATCCCCGGCACCCTGTGGACGCCTGGATCCGCACCGGCTCCGCTGATCCTGATGGCCCACAACAACGGCCTGCCCAAGGGCGAGTCCCGGCTGGTGGCCCGGGCCCGGCACTCCGCGGCGGCCTACGGCTACGCGGTGGCCGCCATCGACGCGCCCGGGTGCGGCGACCGGCCCCGTTCCGCCGCCGACGAGCAGGCCCGCGCCGGCATCCGCCGGGCGATGCAGGCCGGCGAGCCGGTCGACGAGATCTTCGAGTCCTTCATCGGCCCGCTGGTCGAAAAGACGGTGCCGGACTGGCAGACCACTCTGGACGCCCTCCTCTCCCTGCCCGAGATCGGCGGCCCGGTCGGGTACTCGGGGTGGACCGCCGTGGGCATTCGGCTGGCGGTGGCCGAGCCGCGCATCGCGGCCGCGGGCTTCTTCGCCGGGGGCTACGTGCCCCGCGCCCAGCGCGAGGAGGCCCGGCAGGTCACCATTCCCCTGCTGTTCCTCCTGCAGTGGGACGACGAGGGGAACCCCCGCCAGCGCGCCCTGGACCTGTTCGACGCCTTCGGCGCCCAGGAGAAGACCCTGCACGCCAATATGGGCGGCCACGTCGGCACGCCCTGGTTCGAGGTGGACGACGGGAACAGGTTCTTCGACCGGCATCTGAAGTGACGCCGGGCCGCCAGGCCGGCGCAAGACGGTAGGCGGTGTCGGAGATGGCGAACGCCTCGACTGGATGACAGGGCGACTGGCTTCACTGTCCAAGGACATCGCCGGCCCCGTGCGCGCCCAACCCGCTGACCTCGCCCGCCGATTCCGTCACCTCACGAGCCGCATTGCATCGGTTCCCCGTCTACCGCGGCCGAGCTCGGGCCCCATCGGGCTGCACCGTCCTGATCGTCGGCAGGGCCGCCGAGCGCCGATCTCCACCCCGGACGCCACCGTGGGCATCCGGAGCGGAAGACCGACGATCAGCGACGTACGTCACCTACCTAACCGGACGAAGCCGTCGTCGTAGAAGACGGCACGGAGGCCGTAGACGCCGGGACGGGCGTCGGAGCCTGCTGCTCAGAGCTTCCGGGCCGGGGCCCAAGAAGCAGATACAGCACCGTGACGACGGCCACCCCGACGACGAGCGCTACGCCTTTCTTCTCATCCTTGAAGCCGACGTAGGTTGCCAAACCTCCCAGGACAAGCACGACAATGTCCGTCAGGGTCATGGGGACCTCCCAAGTCCAGACCCTGGGCCCGCCCGCCGCGAACCGCCAAGTACTCGACGGGTGGGCCCACTCCCCCAGCCACTGAATGTGGCCTTGTCGACACAGTACGTAGGCGCATTTCAAGCTCTGCGCGCGCTCCCTCTGAGCCCCCGTCACGCCTGAGGCTCATGGGTCGGCGGACGTCTCGGGTAAACGAGCACCGGCCTTTCCAGCCGTCAAACCAGCACTCACAGGGCGCCGCGGCAGCGATCACGAAGCAGCCGTCCGAGTCTCGAGCCCTCGCCGGCGCCATTCCGCCCGAACGACTGTCCGGACGTCCGCGCCGAGCCGCACCAGCAGGACGACCGCCGCAACGCGCTGACGATCTCGGTAGCCGCGCGGCGTGCGAACCGGGAAGCCTGAGTCCCAGCTGGTCCTCTCGCGCCCAAGGCGCAGGCGCCCTTTCCCCGGCCCGCTCCGTGATCAGCCCTTGCCTGGGCGACGGGCCTGACGGTCGGAGGAGCCGGGACGCGTGGCAAAGCCCGCAGACTCGCGGATCCTGGTCAGTGTCTCGCTGAGCTCGTCATTGAGCCGCCGCCGTCGTTCCACGGCTTCGCTCAGGTCGCCGGCCGGCGGGTTGCCGGAAGGCTGATCGAGCCTTTCGCGCAGCTGGGCGAGGCGGGCCGCCAGTTCGGGATGCGGGTCCTGCAGATCCGTGAGATCACTGCGTGCTTCCAGCGCCTCAACGCAGCCACGGGAGCTCGCCCGGGAGTCAGTGTCCCGGCCCTTCATATCTCTGTCCCGTCTGCAGCAGACGAGTCAACTCCGCACCGACCGGCCGAGTCACGGGGCCGGACACCTCGAGGCCGAGCTCCCGGGCGAGCGCCGCTGTGTGAAGTCGGCAGACGGCTTCTACGAGCGTGGCGTACGCATCCGTGGCAGCTCGGGCGCGGCGCCAGGCAGTGGCGGTGATGGCGGCGGCCAGCAACGCCCCCGGCCACCACAGGGCGCCGACAGCGCCGTAGAGGAGCCCCCAGCCGGCGAGGCTGGCCGCCCGGGTGAGATCCCCACGAGCGGCAGTCACCTCGGTGCGGGTCGCGTCCGGGACGCTGAGCCACAAGTGCGGCCATACCGTGGCGAGATCCAGGTCCAGGTCACGGTCGAGTCGTGTGGCGACCACCGCCAGGCGATCCCCCATCCACGTGGGGCGTTCGGGGAGTTCGGGGGCGATACGCACGAGTGCGGCATAGGCGGTCCCCAGGCCGTCCGTCGGGAGCGGCTGAGCGCTTCCGCCCGCGCGGTGAGCACGGGCTCGGGCTGCGGCGGCCTCCTCGCGCTCGCGGGCGTAGCGCTCGCTCGCGGCGAGCCACTGTTCACGGCGGCGCGCGACCCGCCGCCGAGCGAGGCGGCGGGCCCGCTTGGGCCACTGCTCCCAGTCGGCCGCCAGCGCCAGCCGCTCGGCCAGTGAGCCGAGGGCCTGCGCGGCGAGCCCGGCAGCCGCGGCAGCCAGCAGCAGGCCAAGCAGTACCAGTGCTATCCGACTTGAGGAATGGGGCTGCGCCGCGGCGGCCCACTGGTCGAGCCGACGGCTCAGCCGGGTCAAGTCGACGGGGTGAGCGTGGCCCAGGGTCTGCGCGGTCGCCAGGGCCGCGAGGTACAGCGCACCGGGCAGAACGAGCAGGGTCAGCCAGCGTTCAGCGATCCTCTTGCCGAGCTCTGCCAGGAGCCCGCCCATCTCACAACCGCTCAGAGAGCATAGGGCTGCCGCCGATGTCGCAGACGGGCGGCGCCTCGGCCCGAGGCGACAAGACGTAACGGGCGCACCGGCGGTCTGGGCACAGATACACGGTGTCCCTCGGTCGAATTCGGCTGAAGTCCCCTAGCGTCCTGGGCACGGCAGCTCGTCGCACATTGCCGTATACGCCCAGCGCGTCGCCACTCCTCTGGAGTGCGCCATGCAGGGCGTGGATGAGGCTGTCCACCTCGCCGCCGGCGCGCAGGGCGGCGAGCAGTCCGTCCAGCGGGCCGGTGTCCCCCGCCTCGTCCAACTGCTGGCGAATGTCGTCCAGTTGGCCACACACGTAAGCGATCGCCCGGCCGACCGGATCGACGTCGGCTTCCCCCTGGTTCACGTCCACCTGGCCACCGTAGCGAGGAGCAGACCGCCGTGGTCCTGTTTATCGGACTACTCCCTACTTAAGCCACGTCCGAAGCCGACAGACGGTCGTACGCCGGGAGCGGCGGAGCGGCTTGCCCGGATGGAAGCTCAGGAGAGGGCGGTCGGTCTGCGGGGCGGCGGGACGGCGCGGAGCAGCTCCCACAGCGGGCGCGAGCCGGACGCCCACGCCCCGAGGGTGTGGCGGTCGACGACGTGCAGGCGCTGCTGCTCGGCGAAGGCCACGGCCGGGGCGGTGACCCGGCCGTTCGTCACGATCACCGCGACGTCGGCGCCGTGGACCTGGCGGGCGGTGCCGTTGAGGACCTGGAGGTCCGGCGTGCCCACCGCCGAGCCGGACAGGCCGTTGCGTCTGTGCTTGCACTGGATCACCCAGCGCCGCCCGTAGGGGTCGGTCGCCTTCACGTCGGCGCCCAGGTCCCCGCCTCCTCCGACGCGGACCGCGTCCTGGCAGCCGTCACGGCGCATCAGGTCTCGTACCGCGTCCTCGAACCGGGAGTGGTGCAGGGCGTCCAGCTGGGCCAGCCCGTAGCGCAGGCTCTGCGCCCGGACCGCTTCCCACCGCGCCTGCTGCTGCCTCTGGTGGAGCCAGGCGCCGCCGGCCAGCGCGGCGAGGGCGCAAAGGGCGACCAGGATCCACCAGTGCGTCAGCAGCCAGTCGACGACGGCCACCACGATCACGACGCCCAGGAGGAGCGCGACCAGCTGGCCATCCGCACGCTTCCGCCTGCCGGGCCTGCGGGTGCGGCGGCGCGGTGGCGGGCGTCTGGTCGACGCGGCCCGGCGCCTGCGGGGGCTCATCGGCCGGCCTGCGTGACGACGACGGCGAGCAGCAGCGCCACATTGATGGTCAGCAACCGTCCAGACCTCCCCCAGCGAACGGCCGTCACCGCACAGAAACGGGCAGCGCGCCGCCTCAGCCTTCTTGTGTAGTGGCGCGGTGGCGACGTCGCAGGGGTGTTGCCGGCGAATGGCACGAAGGCGATGGGACCTGGCCGAATACTGCGCGGCAGGTCAGCCGACGACGTGCACGGTCACACCCAGGTCCCCGCGCGCACCCCCGTCCTTGCCTGGGCCGCCGAGTTCACGGATCCACCGTGCAACGCGTCCAGGACCTCGACGAGGTCCTCCCCCGCAGGGTCGACCTCAAGCACGTGTCCGGGCCATGCTGCTCTGGCCGGGACCGAGCGAAGGGGAGGCACGGGTGACAGCAGACGAGCAGAGCCGTGACACATTGCGCAAGGCGATCGAGGACCGCCTCGACCGGTGCGCCGGCGGGGACGTCCAAGCCGCCCTGGAGCCGCGGGCCATGGAACAGGCGAAGGCGCTGGGCGCCCTGCTGCGCGTGGACGACCAGGACGTGGCATCTCGGCTCGCGCTCGGCTGGCTGTACTGGCGCCGGCATGAGGCGCTCGGCGAGGCGGAGGACCAGCGACAGGCCATCGACCTGCTCGTTCTCTGCCTCCTCACCGGCACCGAACCCCGCCGATTGCCGGCGGCGCTGCTCCCTGGCCTCGTCGAGGAAGCCGTCAAAGCGGCCGAGCAACTCTCGGACCACGTCATGACCCAGCCCGATCCTCAACTGGCCACAGCCGCGGTCGCACTCTGGAGGCGCGTTCTGGACGTCGCCGACTTCGACAGCCGCCGGCGGTCGACGACGCTGTCGAACCTCGGAACAGCGCTCCAGACGCGGTACGGCAACGGCGGCACGGCCGAGGACCTCGACGAGGCCATCGGCTGCTTCCGACAGGCTCTGAGCACGATGGGCCCCGACGATCCCGCTACGCCGTTGATCCGTTCCAACCTGCTGTCCGCGGTGAATGCGCGTTTCTCGCGTCACGCCAGCCAAGGCGACCTCGACGAGATGATCCGCCTGTATCGGCAGTCGATCGCTGCGGCCCGACCCGACCACCCCCAGTGGTGGGACTGGCACGCCGATCTCGCGATGGCGCTGGTGGCCCTGTGGGAGTTCACCGGTACCCGGACCGACCTCGAGGAAGGGGTCACGAAGTTCCGGGAGGTGGTCAATGGTGCGTCTGCCGGGCACCCTCGTCTGACCGACTGGCGCTCGTTGCTGGGGATGGGGCTGGAGGCGCGGTTCAGGATCGCCGGCGACTGGGCGGACATCGACGAGGCGATCGGCCTTCATCGAAGTGTCGTGGCCGACACTCCGGTCGAAGACGCCGCTCGCCCGGGCTTCCTCACTGAACTCGGCGACGCACTGACCCTCCGCTTCTACTTCCGCGAGATCAAGGAAGACATCGACGAGGCGGTCGAAGTGCACCGGGAAGCCCTTGAGGCCACCGCATCGACGGATCCGGCACGACTCAGGAGGCTGTCCGTTCTGGGAGCAGCCCTGGAGACGCGATCCAGCTTCATCGGCGGCTCGGCCGACTTGGAAGAGGCAGTCAGGCTCCTCAGAGAAGCGACCGCCGTCATCTCCGCCGACGACGTCCTGGCACCCGACCGGCTGTTCAACCTCGGCAACGCCCTGCGCACACGTTTCCAGCAGGAGAAGCAGCCAGCCGACCTGGACGAGGCGATCGACCTGCTGCGCCGGGCGGCCTCAACCGCACCTCCAGGCAGTCCTGGACGCGTCGACCGTCAGGCCGCCCTGGGCATCGCGTTACACATGCGATTCGGCTACACCGGCATGCCGGACGACCTCCACGAAGCCATCACGGCGCACCAGGAAGCGGCCGCCGCTTCCGGCCCGACCGACCCCGAACGGCCTCGGCGGCTGTCCAATCTGGCAAGGACACTGAGCTCCCTGGCCACATGGACGGGGGCACTGGCGGACCTGAACCCCGCGATCGACGCTCTGCACAAAGCAGTCGAGGCCACTGGGGTCGACGACACGGCGTGGCCCGCCCGGGCATGCAACCTCGGCGGCCTGCTGTTCATCCGGTTCGACCACAGCGGCGCGCGGGCGGACCTGGACACGGCCGTCCGAATTCTGCGCGCCGTGGTCTCAGCGGCTCCGGACGACCATCCCGAACGACACCTCTTCAGGGTCAACCTCGGATTGGCTCTGCGGATCAGATTCGAGCGTTTCGGCAACCCGACAGACCTCGACGAGGCGATCGAGCGGATCCGAGGGGCGCTCGAGCACATCCCGGACGGCGACGAGCAGTACGCCAAGCTCCTTGCGGCGATGGGAATGGGGCTGAGCACACGCTTCCGGCTCAGCCGCGACCTGGCGGACCTGGACGAGGCGATCGCCGTGCACCGCCGCGCGGCGGCTGCCGTCCGGGAGGACTCCCCCGATCGGTCGATGGTCCTCTCCACCCTCGGAATCGCGCTCCACCTGCGCGCCGAACACAGCGGCGACGAGCACGACGAGGAAGAAGCGGTGGGCGTCTTCCAGGATTCAGTGGCGCTCGCTCCCCCGAACCACCCCGACCTGGGGATCGGACTGTCCCACCTCGGGGACGCGTTGCTCCGCCGCTTCCGGCGCACCGGCGCGCAGGCCGACTCCGTGGCCGCGGCCGACGCATTCGCACGGCACACCGCACTCGCCGCCGTACCGGCGTCCGAGCGTGTACGCACCGCTCGCCTCGCTGCGGCTACGGCCATGCCGTCTGAGCCGGCTCGGGCGGCACGGCTACTGGAGGCCGCCGTCAATCTGGTGCCCCAGATCGCACCGCGAGAGCTGGAGCGGCCGGACCAGCAGCACGCCGTGCGCAGTCTGACGGGCCTGGCCCCCGAAGCCGCTGCGCTGACCTTGCAGGACACCACGCTTCCGGAAGACGAACGAGCCTCCCGGGCACTACGGCTGCTCGAGGCGGGACGCGCCGTACTGCTCAGCCAGGCACTGGACACCCGCAGCGATCTGACGGACCTTCGGGCTCGCCATCCGGAACTCGCCCGCCGGTACGTCGAGTTGCGCGACGTGCTCGACCGCTCGCCCGAGCCCGGAGCCGCGACGCGCGACGACGAGATCCGAGGTGAGGCGACGGTCTCCCTGCTCCGCGCCGACTCGTTCGACCGGCGTCGCCTGGCGGACGAGTTCGCCGCCCTGTCGACGCACATCCGGACGCTGGACGACTTCGACTCCTTCGCCCAGCCCCCCACGACCAGTGAGCTGGTGGCCCAGGCCGGAGACGGACCGATCGTGGTCTTCAACACCAGCGACTACGGGACGGACGCCCTGCTCGTCACCTCGGCGGGCGTGAGCGCACTGCCGCTGCCCGGCGTCTCCCACAACACCCTCATCACCCAGATCAACAACTTCCACCGGGCACTGCGGACCGCCTCCGCCGGCGCCACCCCGCGCGCCCGCACGACCGCCCAGAAGCAGCTGTCGGAAGTCCTGCGATGGCTCTGGCACGCCATCGCCGAACCCGTCCTGCTCGCGCTCGGCTTCGACCGTGCCCCAGGCCCCGGCAAACCCCTGCCCCGGATCTGGTGGGCGCCGGGAGGGCTGCTCGGGCTCCTTCCCGTCCACGCGGCCGGCCACCACACCGACTCCCCCGACGATCCCGCCGCGCGCACCGTGATGGACCGGGTGGCGTTCTCCTACACCCCCACGATCCGCGCCCTGCGCTACGCCCGGCGGCGCACCGCCCAGGGCCGCCGGCCCGGGCGGGCGTTGATCGTGGCGATGCCGACCACTCCCGGGCTCCCGGGCGAGGGACGACTACACCACGTACGGGATGAGGCAGCCGTGGTCGCGTCCCATCTGACCGACTCCGACACCCTCATCGAGCCCGAACTCCCGCACTCTCTTCCCTCGGGCGTAGACGGGCATCCGACCCGCGCCAAGGTCCTCGACCGGCTCCCCGCCTACTCCGTCGCACACTTCGCCTGCCACGGGACAAGCTTCGCCGGCGACCCCTCCCAGAGCCACCTTCTGCTCCACGACCACGCAACTGCCCCGTTCACCGTTGCCGCCCTCGCGCCCTATCTCCTCGACAACACCGACCTGGCCTACTTGTCAGCCTGCGACACCGCCCTCAGCACCAACGCCGAACTCATCGACGAGTCGATTCACCTCGCCGCAGCGTTCCAGCTGGCCGGCTACCCCCAAGTCATCGGCACTCTCTGGGAGATCAACGACCACCACGCGGTCGACATGGCTGGCTCCTTCTATTCCGGTCTGAGAGACGAGAACGGAACCGTTGACCCCAAACGCGCCGCTCGTGCCCTCCACGACGCCACCGTCGCGGCACGCAACGCGCTTCCCGAAACACCGTCGCTTTGGGCCGCCTATATCCACGTCGGTGCTTGAGCAAGGGTGCTGCCTCGAGAAGAGCGGCGGTGCGGCGGGGTCGGTGACTTTGACGACGCTGCTGCCGTACCGCACTGCCCGCAACGCTCGTGATCACGCAGCTGGAATTGCGGAGCGGGCGATTGGTCGCCGGCCGCCCACCGGTGGAGCGTGTTCAGATCCGCTGATGCAGCAGCCTTTCACCGTCGGCACCGAGAATCAGCACGTTGCGGGCGGTGCCATCCTTGTTCGAACCGTGGTCTCCATCCCACCAGGCGACAAAGTCACGTGCCAGATCCGCAGCCTGTTCCCGGGTTTCCGGGGTGTAGTCGGTGGTCAGCTCGATGTCGTAGTCTTTTTGGGTCAGTTGCGTGGTCGTCAGCTTTGAGACGTGTGGCGCCGACTCATGGGCTCCGTTCTCTTCTGCCCAGGCTCGGAAGCTCTGCAGCAGGCCGGAATCCTCCGTACGGTTGGTGACTGCGGCGGCAGGCAGTGCGGCGGGCTTGTTGAAGACTCCGTCAAGGCAGCCCTGGACCCACGCTCCCCGGTCGGCCTCAGACTCAGGGGTGTCGGCGTCAAGAGCCCGTCGGGTGCAGCCGCCCCAGGTGTCCTCGCGAACTGCCGCTCCCTTGCCCGCCGTGTCGTACACGGACTTGCCCGCTTCGTGGCCCGCCCGGCAGGCCGTGACATCGGGCGGGAGTTGGCGGCTGGCCTCGGCCGCACTGTTGCATGGGTGGCGGCGCCGGATCGGCGCCCGCTGGGCCTCTTCTCCGACGTCGCCGCCCTCAGGGCGTCTACGCGACGCTGGTCATTCGGGCATACACCACGACGTTGTTGGGGTAGTAGTGGCGGTCCGCGTCGAAGTCGCCGCCGCAGGTGACCAGGCGCAGCGCCGCGTGGTCGACGTTCTTGTAGACCTCCAGAGTGGGGAACTCCTTCTTCGGGTACTCCGCGACGCGCTCCACGGTGAACATGGCCTTCTTGCCGTCCTGGCGCGTCACCTCGACGGCATCGCCGGCCTGCAGCGTCTTGAGCCCCTGGAAGACCGCGTCGTCGCCGTTCCAGGTCACGTGGCCGGCGATCACTGCGGGGCCCTCGGAGCCGGGGGTGGGGCCCGGCTCGTACCAGCCCGCCAGATCGGGGTTCTTCGGGGTCGTCATCGTTCCGTCCTTGTTCTGCCCCAGCGTCTCGAGTTTGCTCGTCACGCCGAGGGAGGGGATCGCGACCTGTTGTGGCACCGATCGGTCGAGGACTGCCGCTGCTTTGGCCCCGTCCGAGCCCGTCGCCGGTGTCTGACCGGGCTGCGCACCCTGGCCCTGGCCCTGGGGGGCGCCCTGGCCCGTCCCCGACGAAGCCGTGTCCTTGCCCCCGCAGCCGGACAGGAGCAAGGCCGCGACTACCGCGGCGGTCACCGGGATCGAAGCCCGCCGCACTCCGGCCCGCATGCTCGTCAGTGAGCGGCTCACGCAGCACCCCCGGTCTTCGCCGTCGCGGCGCCGGACGTCATACGACGGCGTGCCACGAGCAGCGCGCCCGCCGCCGCCATCGTGGCCGCCGCCGTGCCGCCGATCACTGTGCCCGACGAGATGCCTCCCGCCTCGGCGCCGGTGCCCGTCTCGATCCCGCCGACCGGGACGGACCCGACCGCGGCGCCCTTGACTACACCGCAGTTGGCCGGAGCGGTGGCCTCCTGGGGGAGCTTCGGGTCGAGTTCGCTCTTGCCGGCGCCCTCGAAGTCGTACTTGTTGTTGTCGTTGCGGTCGATGCCGTGCTGCACGATGTGCAGGTCCTTGATCTTCTCCACCACGTCCGGCGAGACGGGGATCGTCCGCTTGTAGGTGATCTTGCCCTCCTGGTCGGCCACCGGCATTCGGTCCACGGCCAGGCCGCTGGTCGCGGCGTCGGTGTCGCCCGAGACGGTGAGCGCGATGTTGATGTCGCCGTAGTGGACCGTGGCCTCGGTGTTGTTGAGGATCTTGTCGCCGTTGGTGTCGGCGCTTGCGTCCGGGCAGACGAAGTCGTGACCGTCGGTCGAGCCGTGCAGGTGCTGCGCCGACGGCTGTCCGGGCACCAGGCCCTCGGACTTGATCCACACGGTCAGCTTGTCGCCCCGGATGCTGACCAGGGCAGTGCCCTTGGAGCCGGTGTCGTTCAGCTGCTCCAGATCGATCTGATAGGCCGGGGTGTCCTCCGCGAACGCCGGGGACGAGACGGCGGCCACCGTCAGTAGGGCGGCGGGCAGAGCAGTAAACGCCGCGAGACGGCTGGTTCGCTTGGACATCACGTTCGTTCCTTTTCCGCGGCCCTGTTGGAGGGCCGCACCTCGTGCGGATCCCTGGCGAAGCCCGAAGGCTCGACCGATGCGCATCCGGAGCATCAACACGCTTGCCCGCATTCCAGGTGAAGGGCGTCCCTTCTTGTTGCGAGCAATGTGCAGTTACCTTTTAGAACGCAGGGAGTCCCGCGCGTGTTCAAAGGCGCCCAGGGGGAGTTGTCCGTCTCGGCCATCGCGGCGAAGAACCCGAACAGCAGCCTCCCTGGCCGCTGGGGTCGCACATCCCCTGGAGGGGTCCGGCGAGCATCTCCAGGACCGGGCCGTGGGCGGTGAAGTGGTCGGCCAAGGCGGCCCGTTCGTTCGTATCGGACGGTGAGGCTGTGGTACCCGAAGAACCGGGCGATCGACCGTTCGATCTTCCAGCGCTGCCGACCGAGGCGTTCGCCGGACTCGATGTCAGGCCCCGCGATGCGCGAGACGAGCCCGCGCTCGCGCAGCCAGGCCAGGTGTTCGGCGCGAGTTGGATCGGTTCGACGGGCGGATTGCGCCGCTCCTCCGAGGGTGGGGAGGCGGTCCGGCGCCGACCCGTCTTGGGCGCACGAACCGGCCGCTCGCCCGTGCCATCGGCGCCTCGCCCGTCCCGGAAAGAACCCTCCGCCTCTGTGAGGCCCTGATGTCGCACCTCCAGGGCTGGGGACCGGCCATTCCGCCGCGCAACGGCATGGCTCCGGAAGGACCTGGATATGGATGGCGCAGCCCGATCTATACCTGGCCGCCCATCGGTGTACAACGGAGGTTCAGCCGCGTGATCGCCGCTTCGGGTACCGCACCGCACATCAAGGAGTTCGACGAGAAGGGGTTCCTGGTGCTTCCGGGTCTTCTACCCAGCCATTTCGTCGGACGTCTGACACGGGAGGTCGACCACTGGGTCGATTCCGGGTTGCGACAGCGTTCCATCGACGCCTGCTTACGCCCGGATCGGTGCCCGGTACCGGACACGGTCGAGCTGGATATGACGGCACACGGGGAGCTGGCCGCGTTCCCGCCGCTGCTGGAACTGCTGGAGGACGAGAACCTGCTCGGCCCTGCCTTCGTGTTCCACCACCTCCACAGTGACCGCCGCCCCTCCGGAGCCCCGGGCAAGCCCTGGCACCACGACTACGAGCAGCGACCCCAGCGGCATCGGCTGCTTCCGATGGTTCACGTTCTTCACTACATCCAAGGCCTGCGGCCGGGCATGGGCGCTCTCGCCGTGCTGCCCGGCTCGCACCACGAGGTCGCGGAGAAGGACGCCCGCAGTCATCTCGGGACGGGCGCCCTGCCGGGTGAGGTACTGATCACCGAGCTGCCCCCTGGGTCAGCGGTGGTTCTCCACTCCGCGCTGTTCCACACCCGACGTGCCGGGGACGCGTCCGCGGCCGAGGGCACCGACAGGTACATGATCGACGCGTCGTACTGCCGTACGGGTGAGCTGTGGCCGCCGGTCAAGCCGTACTGGCGCCGGATACTGGCGGTCGGCCGGGAGCGCCGGCTGGGACAAGGACGGTGGGCGGAGTTGTTCGAGGAACGTCATTTCGGCGTGTACGAGCCGGGCGACGCCGGGCGGGCGGCATGAGGGTCCTGGAGGCCGTCTCCTTCGACACGGTCCTGGGTCACTTCACGCGGCGCCATCCCTACCACCCTGGAGACTTGGCCAACTCCAACGACGAGGCGCAGACCCATATCCGCAACGCTCAGGCCCTCGCGGAGGGCCGCTGGCACCGGGTGCTGCTGGAGGGGCCGGAGGTCAGCGGCGTGGTGCTGCCCTGGCATCTGGGCGAGGACGGGGAAGTCGAGCTGATCCCGAGGACGGGCCTCACCGTGCGGGCCGCCGCCGCCCGGCTGGCGGCTCTGGGGGATGCGTACGCCGCGTCCAATCCGCTGTGCGCCCGCAAGCTGGCGCGCCAGGTCCACGCCGAGCCCACCGCGGTGTTCCTGAGCACCAGGGCAGTGGAAGGACCGGACTACGAGGGACTGTCCGTCCGGGAAGGGCTGGTCCACCTGGACGGACTGCACCGGATGCTGGCCTGGGAGCGGGCGAAGCGCCTGGCGCCCGGCCAGCTGCTGAACGCGTACGTGGCGGGTCTATCCCCGGCCGACGTAGGGCATGGCGCTGGGCATGACCAGGACGGACTGGATGTTCACCCCGACCGGAAGGGCGGCCATGGCCCGGACCATGTCGACCACGTGCCGGATGTCCATGGTGGGCTCCACCCGCAGTGAGCCGTCGGACTGCCGGACGGCGGGCTGCGGACGGTCGGCGGGGGTCACATTGCCGATGTCGATCTGTCCACAGGAGATGTCGTAGCGGCGGCCGTCGAGGGAGAGCGAGCGGGTGATGCCGGCCACGGCGTGTTTGGCCGCGGTGAACGCGACCGAGTCCGGCCTCGGCATCTGGGCGGACGGGGCCCCGTTGTTGACGATCCGCCCGCCCCGGGGGGCCTGCGCCTTCATGATCCGGAAGGCCGCCCGCGAACACAGGAAGGTTCCGGTGGCGATCGAGTCCATGACCCGATGCCAGTCCGCCACGTCCACGTCCTCGGTTGGCGTGTACGGCATGACGTCAGCGGCGTTGTTGAACAGCAGGTCCAGACGTCCCCACCGTTCCACCACTGCGGAGAACAGCGCGTCCACGGACTCCGCGTCGGTGACGTCCGCGGGCAGCACCACCGCCCGGTCGCGGTCGCGGGCATCGGCGAGGCGCGCCGATTCACGCAGCCGCTCCTCACGACGGCCGGTCAGCACGACCGTCCAGCCGTCGGCCAGCAGACCCAGGGCACAGGCCTGCCCGATACCGCTCCCCGCCCCTGTGACCACAGCCGTCCTCACCACACCGCACCACCCCTTCGCCTCACGCCGTCCATGACGTCGGTCCGAACACCCGCAAGCGTCTCCCCCGGCACACCTCAGCAAACAGGAGCAGCCATGACCGACCGTTTACAGGCGCTGCACGGCACGGACGGCAGCAGGTCGTGGTTCGAGCGTGCGCAGAACTCCCTCGCGGGCGGAATCAGTTCGTCCTCCCGCCTCACCTCCACAGGGCCGCACCCCTACCCGCTCTACATCAGCAGCGGGTCCGGCTCCCGGATCCGGGACGTCGACGGCAACGAGTACATCGACTACCTCATCTCCTACGGCAGCGCCGTTCTCGGCCATGCCCCGCCCGTGCTGACGGACGCCCTCACCCAGGTGCTGCACAACGGCACGATGTTCGGCACCTGCAACGTCCCGGAGGTAGAGCTGGCGGAGACGATCTGCCAGATGGCGCCCTGCGCGGAACTCGTCCGCTTCGCGAACTCCGGCAGCGAGGCCGTACAGGGCGCCGTACGCACTGCCCGCGGCCACACCGGGCGCTCCCGGATCCTGAAGTTCGAAGGGCACTACCACGGGTGGTCGGACACCCTGGCGATCTCGAACCGCCCCACGGAGCACGAGGCCGGCCCCTCCGGCACGCCACGGCCCGTCCCGCACTCCCCGGGAATCCCCGCCGGTGTCGTGGAGGACGTCGTGGTCTGCCCCTGGAACGACCTGAGCGCGCTGCGTGCGATGCTCGACGCCCATGCCGGGGAGCTCGCCGCCGTCATCTGCGAGCCGATCGTCGCCAACAACGCCTGCACCATGCCCGAGGCGGGATATCTGGAGGCCTTGCGCGAGGAGTGCACCACCCGCGGCATCGTGCTGATCTTCGACGAGGTCTGCACCGGGTTCCGCACCGGCCCTGGCGGCGCCCAGGCCCTCTTCGGCGTGGAACCCGACCTCGCCGTGTTCTCCAAGGCCCTCGGGGGCGGCCTGCCCATCGCCGCCTTCGCCGGACGCCGAGAGATCATGGACGCGCTCGCCTCGGGACGGGTCAAGCACGGCGGCACGTACAACGCCTCGCCGCTGTGCGCGACGGCCGCGCTGGTGACCCTGCGGCAACTCGGCGATCCCGCCGTCGTCCAGCGGATCGACGACACCGGCCGCCAGGTGATGGAGACGGCACGGAAGGCGGCGCACGACCAGGGAATCCCCTGCTCCGTGCAAGGCGTCGGCGCCATGTTCCAGACCGTCTTCACCGCCGACGGCCTCCCCACCCGCAACTACCGCGACCTGCTGCGCGTCGACCAGGTCCGGTCCCACGCCTTCCGGCATGAACTCCTCAAACGCGGAGTCCACGCCAACGCCTTCCCCATGGCCTGCTGGTTCGTCTCCGCCGCGGTCACGGACGACGACCTCGCGGCCACCTGCGAAGCTGTCACGGAAGCATTCAAGGCCCTGTGACGACAAACCCGCGATCACCCCGCTGGACCTGAACCCGGGGAGACGACATCGGCACCGGCGCAACGGTCGGCCGCGTCGCCGTCTGCGAGTCGGTGGCTGCTGCCCTGGTCATGGCCGGGGCAGGTTGGCTTCCATGCGGAAGACCGCGGCGGTTCCGCCTGTTGCCGCTTGTAGGGCGAGTCCGGGCCTGGAGGCGTCTCCCGGTACCTGGAGCCGTTGTCCTGTGCCGCGGTTGAGGAGCTGGTACTCGTCGGGAGCTGCGTCCGAGGATCGCATCGCCCATTGCTGGCGCTGGGCCCTGGGCGCGCACGTCTCGATGCGCACGGTGGTCTCAGCCGGCCGTCGGCTCTTGGAGGGTGCGGCCAGGCATGTGCCGCTGTCGCGGTGCTGGAGGGTCAGGAATCCCTGGTCGTCGATGCTGCGCCGCCATGTCTGCACGCCGTCTGCCGCACAGGGCTGATGGACTGCTTCTTCGGCTGCACCGAGCCCCAGGCACTCGGCGGTGCGTGTGCTGACCAGTGTCATGTCGACGGCGGGGGCTGGGCTGTCGGTGATCAGGTAGGGGCTGTTGGCCGCGTTCTCGTCGGGGCGTTGGGCGAGTGGGGTGCCGGGCTTGGGGCGTGGGGAGAAGTAGGCGAACTCGTCTTTGGTGCAGTCGAGTACGAGGGCGGCGAGGACGTCGTCGCAGCGCGGGGTGGTGTCCTGGGTGCGGCACATGGGGTCACGGCCTTGGTCGAGGCGTTTGTCGCAGTGGCTGACGCCGAACGTGTGGGTCATCTCGTGCGACATTGCCGACTCGTTGGCGCAGGGCCAGTTGACCGCGGCGGTGCCGGGGCCGAGGCCGGCTCGTTTGGAAGCCTGTTTTGGTTCCGAGGCCACACCGCAGAGTTTGACGTCGGTGTCGAAGAAGTACAGGATCCGCGTCCGTTTGAAGCGGTCGAGTTCTTCGCCGGTCAGCTGGGCGCCCTTCTGAGCGATGGCGGCGTCGGCCGCCTTGTGGCTTTCCGCGAAGTTGGGCGCGGATGCCGGGAGTCCGGGCAGGCTCAGCGTCATGACGTCGGCCTGGCACGAGGCGTCCTGCACGAGACGAGGGCGCCGGCTGTCCTTCTGGCCGAAGCGCTGGGCGCTGGCTTCGAAGATCTGGTCGATGTTCCACAGGGTCTGCCGGATGTGCTGCGCGGCGTCAGGCCGGGCCGGTTTCTCGGACTTGTGCACGTACACGGCCTGGTACCAGCCCTTGTCCGGACTGTCCTGGCTGTCACAGGCGAGGGGCAGAACGGCTCGCTGCTCCTGCGCGAGAGGTTTGGGCGCCTCCTGGCTGGCCCAGCCGGGCAGGCCCGCAGCCGACCAGCTGACCGCAGCGGCGGCAGCCAGGGCAACGGCGATGTGACGCTTCTTCTTGGCTTGATGACGGCGTGTCATTACCTCAGCTCCTTGCGGTTGCTGGAGCAGTGAGGGGCATATGTGTCGGGGCCGTCGTGGAGGTCGAGCCAGGCACTGTACACCACGGGGTGAGCCGGCAAGTCAACCCAGAGAAGAAGTAAAGATAGGGCAAAGAGGAGGGGCGGATTTGAACGCCGCACGTCCCCTTGTCGAATTCACCAAAAACGGAGACGAGTGAGGAACGCGCGCCGGACCGTCGCGGAGGTCAACCGCACCCCGGCAACTCACGCCGACTCCACTGGCTGAAGCGGCCCGAGACAGCCCGACCCGCAGTCCGCGGCAGCCGGGCCGCGACCAGCTCAATCCGCCTCCCACGAGCGAACCGACAACCCACCTCACCCCCAGCCCTGACGTCAGACCAGTTGAATACCCTCCTCGCGCTCAGGGGCAGCGCAGAAGGTGAACAGGGGCACTCGCGACTCGCAGCATTCCGTCCAGTCGTTTCCGCAACCACCCCGGAGGACGATGATGAAAGCTCACGCACGCAAGCGCCGGACCAGACGCCTGCTCGCGCCACTGGTGGCACTCACGGTGCTGCCGACCTTCTATGTCACTGCCCAGGCGGGGCAGGAGACCCATGGCGCGCCCGACGCAGGTCGGACAACGATGTCAGAAGCCTCCGCCGTCAGCGCCTCCACGCCTGCCTCGGCCCGGCCGCGCGGTGTCGCCGAGCCGGGCAAGCTGGTCTTCAGCGACGAGTTCGACGGCAAGCGCCTCAACGAGGCCAAGTGGAACGCCAGAGACCAGGAACGCACACAAAGCAAACGCAAAGACGGCCTGCGCTGGTGGTACAAACCCGAGAACGTGTCCGTCGGCGACGGCAAACTCTCCCTGGGCATCAGCAAACTGGGGCACAACCAGTACGGCGGCGCCCGCGTCGACACCTGGCGCAAATTCGAGTTCACCTACGGGACCGTCGAGTTCCGCATGCACATACCCCCCGCACAGGGACACCTGGCGGCCGCGTGGATGCAGAGCGCCGTCAAGGAGTCCCAGACCGGCACCGGAGCCGACGGCACGGAGATCGACCTCATCGAAACCCCCTACCCGACCGACCGATTCGCCACCTCGATCCACTACGACGGCTACGGCCCAGACCACAAGACCGCCTCGACCAGAACCACCAAACCCGGACTGCGCACCGGCTACCACACCCTCGCCCTGCACTGGACGCCGAAGAAGCTGACGTTCCTGTACGACGGGGAGGAGATCTGGACGGTCACCGACCCCGCACTCATCAGCCGCGTCAAGGAGTTCCCCATCGCCTCCAACGAGATCCTCCAGTGGGCCAAGGGCGACATCCGCGAAGCACCACTGGACGCCTCCTCCGCAGTGCTCGTCGACTACATCCGCGTATGGCAGTAGACCCAGCATGCGGCCGCAGGTGCCGGCCTGTCCTTCGGCCGTGGCGTCACCAGGCTCCCGCCGAAGGGAGCGAAGGGGACGCAAAGGCGGCTGGACCGGATCCGCCGCCGCTGACCGACGGATTCGGGCGCGCGACAGACCTGGCGGGAGCGGCGACGGCCCACTACGCGCGGCTCGCAGCGGTGTGACCTTGCGATCCGGCACCTTGCTTCGCATTGCCCCACCTGGGCCGGATACTCGTCGCGAACCCGTCAAGCCTCGGACTCTGAAGGGATGGCCGGCCTTCCGACACTGCCACACCGGGGAGGGGCGTCATCGGTGTGCCTCGCTTCGCGGTCGACGTGATGCAGACCGTCGCGGTGCGTGTCAGCGTGATCGGAGAGGAATCCATACCCCCCGCATCAAGAGGAGTCGCCGTCATGGACGGTAGGCAGGACAAGCGCCAAGAGCCGGGCAAGGGGCGTGAGGCGCAGGAACACCGTCGCCCCGGAGACCCTGCGCAGCCCCAGCCCGGCAAGTCGTCCCGCGAGAAGGGACACAAGCCCGGTCAGAAGGAGGCCTCGCGCCGCCGCGAGGACGATCTTCTGCGCGAGGAGGACCTGCACGACGAGGGGCTCTGACCGGCGCACCACTCGGCCGCTGGATTCGGGGTCAGCCCGCCGCCTCGGCGGTGCCGTCCTCAGGTTCGGGTGTGGTCGCGATGAGGATCTGAGTGGCCTGCGTGGTGTTGTCGGCGCGGACGGCGCGGGCCATCGCCTCGTGGGCGGCGTGGGCGTTGGTGTCCGGGGGAACCACCAGCAGGGCGAAGTGGTCGTTGTGGCCGCGAGTGACGAGGACGGTGTCGTCGCCGACGGGGTCGGCGTCGAGGTGCACGACCTGGCCGTCGATGACCAGACGGGTCGGGACGTCCTGCCAGGCGGAGGTGTCCAGGCCAACCCGCGTGATGGGCCCGAGGTGCGCGGTCAGTGCCGTGATCAGTGCGGGCAGCTCGATCGTGACGTCCCTGGAGCGCGGCCACCAGGCGCCGTCCAGGAGCCCTTGGCGGGACTGTGTGGTTTCCAGCCGAAGCAGGGCGGTGCCCGGCTTGACCGCTTGGTGGATCGCGTCCGGGAGGAGCTTCAAAGGGGCGGGGTTGTCGGATGCGGCCATGGTGATTCCGCCTGTCTCGCGGTGCGGCGGCACCCCGTTCGTCGGCCGGCAGCGGCGTCGAAAGGGCTGTTGAGCTGCGGAGCGTCTCCGTCGTTTCACGGTACTCCGCCCACTCCGACGGTGCGGCGAGGGGGACCGACTGCGCCGCTGTCGCCATCTGCGCCAGAAAATACCTGGTCAGAAGCGGCTTCCTGGATCGCGAACCGGAGTACGGTGAAGAAACCGGGAGTATTTCGCACACCCGCTCCCACGCGGACGTCGTTTCCGGCGATCACTGCACCGGGCCGTTCGCGAACGGTCCGGGGACGGGTCCGCGACATGGCCACGACCCTCGACCGCGCTGCGCAGCCGGCTGTTGTCCTGCGCCCGGCCCGCTTGTCCCTTACGCCGAAGACCGCCCTCGCAGGTCAGCTGGACGGTGCCTGGTGGCCCCGCTCTCGTGACCTCGAAGCCGAGCTCCCCGCTCTCGCCGCCGCTCTGGACGAGCCCTGGGGGCGCGTCACCCGTGTCAGCGTGAACCCCAGCCGCTGGCCGGTCGTCCCGCGCACGGTTGCCGTGGACGGGCGCGTGCTGCACGTCGGCTGGTTCACCGAACAGGACCCTGACAAGCTGATCCTGCTCTCCTACACCGTCGGCCGCTGGGACCTCCTCGTGATCCCGCCCGAGACCGAGGCCGCGGCCGCGGCCCGCCTGATGGCCGCCGCGGCGATCCCGGGCAGCGTCCTGGCCGCAGGCGTCCTGATGGCCAACGAGACCGTCATCGGGCGCGGCATCCGCGACGCGCGCCGCCGGGAAGCCACCTGGGAGGGCGAGGGCGGGGCCTGCATGTCCCCCTTCGGGGAGCCGATGGGCCGGTCCGCCCTGCCGCTGCCCGGAAACGGGTGGAGGTGAGCTCCGTGGAGACCGCCGTCCTCATCGCGGTGATCATCCTGATGATCGGCGTCGCAATGCGCTGGACCCACGTGCTGAACGCCCGGCACGACGCGCGGATCGAGGCCTACCGCTTCAGCGACCCTCTGCCGAGGCCTCCCGGCCTGCCGGACGACACCGGTCGTCGAGCACACCACACGGGTGCCGACCGGTGAGGAACGGACCTTCCTCCGACCGGGGGCAGCGGTGGGGGGGGCGCGGGGCCCCCCCCCCCCCGCCGCCGCACACCCCCCGACGGGAGGCCCCCCCCCGGCCCCCCCCCCCCCCCCCCCCCGGGCTGCCCGCCCAGGGCGTGTCACCCCCGCTCCGGGGGCTGCACCCACGCCCCCCGCCCCCCTCGCCCCCTACCCCTCGTACACCACCGTCACCGGCGCATGATCGCTCCACCGCTCGCCGTGCGTCGCCGCCCGCTCCACCCACGCCTTGACCGCGCGGCCCGCCAGACCCGGCGTCGCCACCTGGTAGTCGATGCGCCAGCCCGTGTCGTTGTCGAAGGCGCGCCCGCGGTACGACCACCAGGAGTACGGCCCCTCCTGGTCGGGGTGGAGCGCCCGTACGACGTCCACGTACGCCGCCTCGTCGAAGACCCGGGAGAGCCACTCCCGCTCCTCGGGCAGGAACCCGGAGTTCTTCTTGTTGCCCTTCCAGTTCTTGAGGTCCGCCTCCTGGTGGGCGATGTTCCAGTCGCCCGAGACCACGACCTCGCGCCCGTCCGCAGCCGCGCGCGCCTTCAGCTCGCTCAGGTACGGCAGGAACTCGGCCATGAACCGCGTCTTCTCGTCCTGCTTCTCGGTGCCGACCTCCCCCGAGGGCAGATACAGGCTCGCCACCGTGACGCCGGGCAGGTCCGCCTCGACGTACCGACCGCTGCCGTCGAACTCGCTCGACCCGAACCCGATCCGGACCGCGTCCGGCTCGCGCCGCGTATAGAGGGCGACGCCCGCGCGCCCCTTCGCCGCGGCCGGCGCGTGGACCGTGTGCCAGCCCTCGGGCTGACGCACCTCGTCGGGGAGCTGGTGCGCCTCGGCGCGGACCTCCTGGAGGCAGATCGCGTCGGCTGAGGTCGTGGCCAGCCACTCCACGAAGCCCTTCTTCGCGGCGGCCCGCAGGCCATTCACATTCACGGTCGTCACGGTGAGCATCCCGGCACCATACCGACCTCGCCGCATCCGCATGCACGTACGATTTCCGGATGACTTTGCACCACACGCCCCGGCCCGCCCCGGGCCCGGCCCCCGCGTCCGGGGCCTCGCACGTCCTGCGACCCGTGCCGTTCGACCACCCCGACGCCGTCAAGCTCAACGACGAGGTACAGCTGGAATACGCCGAGCGGTACAAGCAGGACGGCGAGAGCGAGGGCGATGTCACACCCCTCGACGCCACGATGTTCGCCCACCCGCTCGGGCTCTACCTCATCGCGTACGACGACGGGGGCCGCGCCGTCGCGAGCGGCGGCTGGCGCTCCCAGGACGCGAACGGCGAGGGCTACGCGGACGGAGACGCCGAGCTCAAGCGCATGTACGTGATCCCCGAGGCGCGCGGCCTGGGCCTGGCCCGGACGATCCTCGCGGCCCTGGAGGAGGACGCCCGCGCCGCCGGCCGCACCCGGATGGTCCTGGAGACGGGCATCCGCCAGCCGGAGGCGATCGCCCTGTACGAGTCCACCGGCTACACGCCCGCCCCGCAGAAATTCGGCCACTACCGCGACTACGAGAACAGCCGCTGCTTCGCGAAGCCTTTGTCGCGCCCCTGACATATCTCGGAATCCCGTGGCACTCTGCCTCACGCACGCCGATCCGCACCGCCTCGATCCCCCCCCCGGCCCGCGCGACACCCCGCGCGGGCACGGCACGGCAGAAGGAGACATGCGTGAGACGCCATCGCATCGCCGTGGGAATCCCGTTGACCGTCGCCGCCTTACTCGCCGGCGCTCTGTCGGCCGGCGCCGCGGCCGCCGCACCCCCCCCCCCCCCCCCCCCCGCGTCCTTCGCCCCTCAGCAGGCGGCGAAGGGTTTCTGGACCGCGGAGCGGATGCGCAGCGCCACCCCGCTCGATCTGATCCAGCCCGCGCCCGGCGCCCTCAAGGCCCCCTCGAAGGGCGGCAAGACGACCTCTATAGCGCCCACGCCCGCCCCCGGCGCCCCGAGCTCCATAGCGCGCACGGACCTCGGCCCCACCGCCTTCCCGCAGCCCGGCGGCCCCTGGACGAGCGGCGGCGCCGTGGTCAAGACGTCCGGCCGGGTCTTCTTCACCATGCAGGGCCGTACGGCCTCCTGCTCCGGCAACTCGGTCACCAGCAAGAACGGCAGCACCGTGATCACCGCCGGCCACTGTGTGAAGTACCAGGGCGGCTGGCACACCAACTGGGTCTTCGTCCCCGGCTACGACAACGGCCAAGCGCCGTACGGGCAGTGGAGCGCGACCAAGACGCTGGCCACCGACCAGTGGGCGGCGAGCGAGAACATCAACTACGACGTCGGCGCGGCCGTCGTCGCCCCGCTGAACGGCAAGACGCTCGCCGAGACGGTCGGCGCGCAGGGCCTGCAGTTCAACGGCGGCTACAACAAGGCGATGTACGCCTTCGGCTTCCCCGCGGCCGCCCCGTACAACGGCTCGAAGCTGATCTACTGCAGCGGCAACAGCTCGAAGGACTTCCTGTTCTCCCAGGACCACAGCCTGGGCTGCAACATGACGGGCGGCTCCAGCGGCGGCCCCTGGTTCACGTCCTTCAACGAGGCGACCGGCACCGGGCTCCAGGCCTCGGTGAACAGCTTCGGCTACATCTTCCTGCCGAACCGGATGTTCGGCCCGTACTTCGGGCCCGAGGCGCAGGCGCTGTACGACAAGGCGCAGTCGTCCTGACCCGGCGCAGTCGTTCTGACCCGTCGGCGGGGCATGTGAGCGTCGCCACACTGTCGCCGCGTCGCCGGATCACCGTCGACCCGAGGCCGTCCGCGAGGCGATGTGCGCGCTGAAGCGGACAGCAGAGAGCCCCTGCCGGATTCCCCGGCAGGGGCTCTCAGTTGCTGTTGTGGACCTGTGGGGATTTGAACCCCAGACCCCCTCGATGCGAACGAGGTGCGCTACCAGACTGCGCCACAGGCCCTTGCAACGAGTGAAACTCTAGCATCCCCATCGGGGTGCTTGGAAATCCGTTCCCGCGCTGGTCACGCGGTCGCCTCTCCTATGGCGCGAGGTCGCCTCTCGCATGGCGCGAGCCGTCCCGCCACGCGCCGGCACGGCTATAGGCGCACGCGTCCACGACACCCGCCATAGGCGCACGCGTCATGACACTCGCTATAGGAGGCACGCGCCTCCACGACACCCGCCGCGCATCCGGGCGAGCCGCCGCGCCCCGCTCGTGCGGGGCGCGGCCTCGGCTCACTCGTTGGCGGCGCGGGGCCGGTCCTCGTCCGCGTACTGGTCGAAGAGCGGCGTGCGGCCGCGGTCGCCCCTGCGGCGCGGCGCGGGCGCCCGGCGGCTCGCGGGCGGCTCGGCCGCCGGGGGCGGGACCGGGGCGGGCGTGGGCTCGGCCGCCGAGGAGCGGGCCGAGCTCCAGGTCTCCGGGTCGCCGACCTCCACACCGCTCGTCGCCCGCGGGGCGACGGGAGCGGTGACGTACGTCGGCAGCGGGACCGGCACCGGCTCCCAGCTGTCGCCGCGCGCCGGGCCCCTCTCCCGCTGCTGGTCGACCCACTCCGCGTGGTCCGTCTGCTCGACGAGCGCGCGGCGGCCGGCCTCCTGCGGGGAGAGCGCGGGCGCGGGCTCCGGCTCGGGGTGCGCCTGCGGAGCCTCGTCCTCCTCCGTCGCCACGACCGGCTGACGGCGGTGGCGGCTCTCCCGCAGCCGCTGCGCCGCGGCCTCGGCGAGGCGGCGGTCCATGACGAAGGCGAAGCGCCGGCGCTCCTGCCGGCGCAGATGCACGATGTAGACGCTGAGCAGCACCGCGGGCAGGGCCGGGGCCCACAGGAAGCCCAGCCCGCCGACCGCTGCCACGATCGCGCCGAGCGTGAAGGCGAGGAAGAGGACCACGGTGGTGCGTCTGCGGCGGGCCAGGACCTTGGTACGCCGGGCGCGTTCGGCGGCGGCGCCGTTCGGCCGCGGACGCGGACGCTGGCGCTGACGCGGCGGACGGGCGTCCGAGCCCTGGACGTCCGCGGGGACCTCCAGCCGGGCTTCGGTGCGGGGCCGGGGCGCGGCGAAGGCCCGGACGTCCACGGAACTCAAACGATCCGTGGGCGCTTCCGGGTCCGCGTCGGCCTGTTCCTCCTCGGCGGTGCGTTCCTGCAGCTCCTTGGCGTACCGGCGCTCCATCGCCCCGCGTCCGGACAGCAGCCGGATGGCGGTGGAGAAGCGTTCCGTCGGACGTGCCTCGTTCAGCTCGTCCTGCCTGCGGAGCCACATCGGCACCAAGTAGGCGGCCCAGGCCCCGACGATGACTGCGTAGATGAGGCCGCTGCTGCTCACGCTTCACACCGTAGAGGGGTTCGCACGACGGGATCCGCCAATTGGCCCGGTGTGTCGCACGATCTGGCTGATATCACGGACTTTTTTTGTGATTGTTCAGATCAGTTGTCGGCAGGCGTCGATCAATATCGAACATTTATTTTATTTACCGTGGCGTCCCGGGTCGTGCCTGGTGCCAGCGGCGGAGCAGTCCCTCGGGCGTCTCCTCCGCCGTGAGCGCGAAGACCAGATGGTCCCGCCACGCGCCGTCGATGTGGAGATATCGGGGGCGCAGGCCCTCTTCGCGGAATCCGAGTTTCTCCACGACGCGGCGGCTGGGGCCGTTCTCGGGCCGAATGCAGACCTCGATGCGGTGCAGTCCGACCGAGCGGAAGCAGTGGTCGACGGCGAGCGCGACCGCCGTCGGCATGACGCCGCGGCCGGCGACCGCGCGGTCCACCCAGTAGCCGACATGGCCCGAGCACATCGAGCCCCAGGTGATCCCGGCGACCGTCAACTGGCCGACGAGACGCCCCTGGTACTCGATGACGAAGGGCAGCATCCGCCCGGCGTTGGCCTCGGCCCGCAGATGGCGGACCATCTGGCGGTACGTCGGACGCCGGGCCACCGGACCGCCGGGCGCGGGCGGCGGAATCGTCGCCTCCCAGGGGCGGAGCCAGTCGCGGTTGCGCCGGTTGACCTCGCGCCACGACGTCTGGTCGCGCAGCTTTATGGGGCGGAGGACGATGTCGCCGTCCGCCAGGATCACCGGCCACGCGGGGGCGTTCAGCTCGCGCTCCCTGCCGGTCTGGGGTGGTCTCCGCCACGGATCTGGTCGACCGCGTGCAGCAGGAGGGGCTCCAGCACGGCCAGCCCGTCGCGCACTCCGCCGCTCGATCCGGGCAGGTTGACGATCAGCGTGCTGCCCGCGACGCCTGCCAGCCCCCGGGAGAGCGCCGCCGTGGGCACCTTCTCGCGGCCGTACGCGCGGATCGCCTCGGGAATCCCGGGGATCTCGTGGTCGAGGACCTCGCGGGTGGCCTCGGGGGTGCGGTCGGTGGGCGAGACGCCGGTGCCGCCGGTGGTCAGGATGACGTCGTACGCGGCGCCCACCCCGTCCCGCAGCGCCCGCTCGACGGGCTCGCCGTCCGGGACGACACGGGGTCCGTCGACCCGGAACCCGAGCGCGGCCAGGCCCTGGGCGAGGATCGGGCCGCCCTTGTCCTCGTACACCCCGGCGGCGGCGCGGCTGGAGGCGGTGACGACGAGGGCCCGGCGACCGGCGGCGGGCTCGGGGGCGGGGGCGGGCTCGGGGCCACTGGCCTCGTCGGCGGACCGGCCGCCCGCTCCGGGCGCCTCGGCGCCGGCGGGCGTCCCCGCCTCCGGCTCGCGGCCGTGGCTGTGTCCGTACACGTCGCCCGCGCGCGGCGCGGGGCTCATGACCGGCTCCAGTCTCCGGACTTGCCGCCCGTCTTCTCCTCGACCCTGATGTCCGTGATCACCGCCGCCTTGTCGACCGCCTTGATCATGTCCACGACGGTGAGCGCGGCGACCGAGACCGCCGTCAGCGCCTCCATCTCCACGCCCGTGCGGTCCGTCGTCTTCACGGTCGCCAGGATCTCCACCGCGTCGTCCGCGACCGACAGGTCCAGCTTCACGCCGGACACGGCGAGCGGGTGACAGAGGGGGATCAGGTCGGGGGTCCGCTTGGCTCCCATGATCCCGGCGATGCGCGCGGTGGCCAGCGCGTCGCCCTTGGGCACGCCCTCACCCCGCAGCAACTCGACGACCTGCGGTGAGACCAGGACACGGCCGCTGGCGCGGGCGGTGCGCGCGGTGACGTCCTTCGCGGAGACGTCGACCATGCGGGCCGCCCCCGACTCGTCGATGTGCGTCAGCCTGCCTTCGGTACTCATCTGCTGTGGCGCTCCCGGTCAGGGCCCCGCTGGGCCTGTGTGGGCAGACACGGTACCGCCACAGCACCCCGGTCACCCGAGGAGGACCACCTCGACCTCCGCGCCGGGCTCGACCGAGGTGTCCGCCTCCGGGACCATGATCAGGCAGTCCGCGTGGGCGAGGGCCGCGATCAGATGGGAGCCTGCGCCACCCACCGGAGTGACGGCGCCCTGCTCCCGGTCGTACGAACCGCGCAGGAACTGGCGCTTGCCCGCCGGGGACGACAGGGCCTTGTCGGACTTGAGCACCGCGCGCGCCGTCGGCCGGCTGACGTCCTCGAGGCCCATCAGCGCCTTGATCGCCGGCCGCACGAACAGCTCGAAGGAGACGTACGAGGAGACCGGGTTGCCGGGCAGCGCGAGCAGCGGGGTGTGGTCGCGGCCGATGGCGCCGAAGCCCTGCGGCTTGCCGGGCTGCATGGCGAGCCTGCGGAAGTCGATCCCGCTGCCCGGCTCGTCCGCGTCGCCCGTCGAGGAGAGGGCCTCCTTCACGACGTCGTACGCGCCGACGCTCACGCCGCCCGTGGTGACCAGCAGGTCGGCGCGGATCAGCTGGTCCTCGATGGCGGCGCGCAGGGTCTCCGCGTCGTCGGCGACCGCGCCGACGCGGTAGGAGAGCGCGCCCGCGTCGCGCGCGGCGGCGGCCAGCGCGAAGCTGTTGGAGTCGTAGATCTGGCCCTCGGCCAACTGCTCGCCGGGCTGCACCAGTTCGCTGCCGGTGGAGAGCACGACGACCCTCGGGCGGGGCCGTACGCGCACGGTGCCGCGGCCGATCGCGGCGAGCAGGCCGATCTGCGGCGGGCCCAGGACCGTGCCCGCCTCCAGCGCCAACTCGCCCGCCTGGACGTCGCTGCCGCGGGCGCGGACATGGGCGCGCGCCTCGACCGGGCGGTGCACCCGCACCTCGCCGCTCGCGCCCTCGGGGGCCTCGCCGGCCGGGCGCATCGTCGTGGCCGCTCCCCCGCCGCTCCCGCCGTCGGTCCACTCGACCGGGACGACGGCCTCGGCGCCGGGCGGCAGCGGCGCGCCGGTCATGATGCGCGCCGCCTGGCCGGGTCCGACGGTCGGCAGCCCGCCGGCGCCGGCGGCCACGTCCCCGACGACCGTGAGGACGGCGGGGAACTCCTCGGTCGCGCCCGAGACGTCGGCCGTGCGGACCGCGTACCCGTCCATCGAGCTGTTGTCGAAGGGCGGCAGGGCGACCGCGACCGTGACGTCCTCGACCAGGACGCAGCCCTGGGCGTCGGGCAGTTGCAGCTCGATGGGGTCGAGCGGGCGGATCGCGCCGAGGATGTCGGCCAGATGGTCGTCCACCGACCAGATCGTGCTGCTCACGGTGTTACATCTCCTCGGTCACGTAACTGCGAAGCCAGGTCCGGAACTCCGGGCCCAGGTCTTCACGTTCGCACGCGAGTCTGACAATCGCCCGCAGATAGTCGCCGCGGTCGCCGGTGTCATAGCGGCGGCCCTTGAAGACGACTCCGTGCACCGGGCCGCCGACGTCCTCGTTCTCGGCGAGCTTCTGCAGGGCGTCGGTGAGCTGGATCTCGTTGCCGCGGCCCGGCTCGGTCTTGCGGAGTATGTCGAAGACGGCCGGGTCGAGGACGTACCGGCCGATGATCGCGAGGTTGCTGGGCGCGTCGGCCGGGGAGGGCTTCTCCACCAGATTCGTGATCTTGACGACGTCGCCGTCCGCGGTCGGCTCGACGGCCGCGCAGCCATAGAGATGGATCTGCTCGGGGTCGACCTCCATGAGCGCGATGACGCTGCCGCCCTCGCGCTCCTGGACCTCGACCATCCGGGCGAGCAGCGGGTCGCGCGGGTCGATCAGGTCGTCGCCGAGCAGGACCGCGAAGGGCTGGTCGCCGACGTGCGGGGCGGCGCAGAGCACGGCGTGGCCGAGGCCGCGCGGGTCGCCCTGGCGGACGTAGTGCATGGTGGCCAGGTCGCTGGACTCCTGGACCTTCGCGAGGCGTTCGGCGTCGCCCTTGCGGGTGAGCGCCTCCTCCAGCTCGTAGTTGCGGTCGAAGTGGTCCTCGAGCGGGCGCTTGTTGCGGCCTGTGATCATGAGCACATCGGAGAGGCCGGCCGAGACCGCCTCCTCGACGACGTACTGGATCGCGGGCTTGTCGACGACAGGCAGCATCTCTTTGGGAGTGGCTTTCGTGGCCGGCAGGAACCGGGTACCGAGGCCTGCGGCAGGGATGACAGCCTTGCTGATCCTGGGGTGCGACTGAGTCATGCCGAGCACCCTATCCGGTGCGTATGGGCAGAAGATGAGCTTCCGGTTAACTTCCTGCTCATAAATGATCATACGAGAGGTTTGGGAACGCGCAGTGAGCGATGATATGCCCGAAAAGAGTGCGTTGCGCCGTGAACTCCTCGATGCCCGGGGCCTTCTGTCACCTATGGACGTCACGGAGGCCGCCGCGGTTCTCGCGCGCCGGGCACTGGATCTGCCGGAGCTGTCCGAGGCCGGCACGGTCGCCGCGTATGTCTCCGTGGGGCGCGAGCCCGGGACGCGGGCGCTGCTCGACGCGCTGCGCGAGCGCGGCGTACGCGTCCTGCTTCCGGTCCTGCTCGCGGACAACGACCTGGACTGGGGCGCGTACGAGGGGGCGGACCATCTGGTGCGCGCGGGCCGCGGCCTGCTGGAGCCGGACGGCGAACGGCTCGGCGTGGGCGCCGTGGCAGAGGCGGACGCCGTGCTCCTGCCCGGCCTCGCGGTGGACGGCCGCGGCATGCGGCTGGGCCGCGGAGGCGGTTCGTACGACCGCGTCCTGGCCCGCCTCGCCGCGGCCGGCGCCGACCCCGCGCTCGTGGTGCTCCTCTACGCGAACGAGGTGGTCGCGCGGGTCCCTGAGGAGCCGCACGACCACCCCGTTCACGCGGTGGTCACACCGGAGGCGGTGCGGCGCTTCAAGCCGGCCTGACGCCGGCGTGGACGCCGTTCCCGCTCCGGGTCATCGGGACGTCCGTGTCATCGGGACGCCGGAACGAGCTTGAGGGTGTCGACCGTCTTGCCCGACACCGCCTGGGCGCTATAGGGCCAGTCGAGGAGCTCGCCGTTCGCCCACTTGTCCGTCTGGTCGGTGTAGTGCGCGCTGTAGGCGTGCCCCGAGGCGCCGGTCAGATTGATCCAGCGGGACCGGTCCCAGTCGCCGACGGTGACGACCATCCGCATCGAAGGCACCCAGATCACCTCATAGCCGGTCGCCGCGTTCCAGCCGGTGGCGTTGACGGTGGCCTCGCCGCCGCCCAGGTTCCACGGACCGCGGTTGAGCACGAACTGGAGGAAGCCGGGACCCTCGGTGCCGAGCGTCTGGTTCTTCAGGGTCAGCTGGTGCAGCCGCCCCCAGCTCCACGTGGAGGCGTCCTTGCCGAGCTTGGCGGTCAGCTCCCAGCGCGCGTCGTCCATAGCGCGCGCGAGCAGCTTGTCCCGGGTGACGGTGGCGGGCTCCGTACGCGTCTCAGGGGAGCGCCACCAATGGCTCTTCTCGTCCTTGAGGATCTTGCGCACGACCTCGAACCAGCGGTCGCCTCCGTCGGGCTGGGCCGAGTCGGAGTCCCGCTCGCCGCACTCGCGCACCCGCTGGTTGAGCTCGTCGTCCGGGGCCGTGCTGTCGGCCGGACGGACGCTGAGGCACTCCCCCTCGGGCCGCATCTCCTTGGGGAGCTTGTTGCCGAAGGCCAGCTTGAGGACGTTGCGCCAGACCGCGTTGAAGTACGCGGCGGCGCCGGAGTCCGGCTCCTGGGTGTAGTCCCAGCCCTCCAGCAGCTTCTGGGCCTCGCGGACGTACGGGTCGGAGATGTCGATCTTGAGCAGATACGGCGTCAGCAGCTTGGCGATCTCGCTGCTGTTGTCCATCTGCATGGTGCGCATGTCCTCGGTCGAGATCTTGCCGCCGCCCTGGATCTTCGACTCGATCAGATCGTTGATCCGCTGGCTGCGCGCGCCATAGCCGTAGTCCTTGGTGATCAGATAGGGGTACTTCTTCGCGTTGATCACGGACTGGTTGGCGGTGACGATGTAGCCGCGCTCGGGGTTCTCCTCGTACGGCATCTCGTCGAAGGGGATGTAGCCCTTCCACTTGTAGTTCGGGTCCCAGCCCGGAGCGGGCGTCGAGCCGTCGCCCGTGGCGCGGACCGGGATCTTGCCGGGCGCCTGGTAGCCGATGCCGCCCTTGGCGTCGGCGTAGATCAGGTTCTGCGAGGGGACCTCGAACTTCGAGGCCGCCTTGCGGAACTGCTGGAAGTCCTTGGCCCGGTTCAGCTCGAAGACGGCGTCCATAGTGTTGCCCGGCTGCAGGGCGGTCCACTGGAGGGCCACGCCGTAGCCCGCGCCGCGGTCGGGCGCGGAGTTGGAGACGGGGGCCTTCTGGCCGACGGTCTCCAGCTCGTCGCTGCGGTCGGAGACGAGCGGGCCGTGGGCGGTGGAGCGGACGACGATCTTCCTGGAGGCGCCGCCCGCGACCTTGATGACCTCGTCGCGCCTGGTCAGCTGCTTCTCCTCGTCGCCCACCTGGTAGCGGTCGCCGCTGAGCTTCTCGAGGTAGAGGTCGGTGACGTCCGCGCCGAGGTTGGTGAAGCCCCAGGCGATGTCCTGGTTGTGTCCGATGATCACACCGGGCGTACCGGAGAAGGTGTAGCCGGCGGTGTCGTACTGGCAGGACGCCGAGACCTGACGGCAGTGCAGACCCATCTGGTACCAGAGGGACGGCAGCTGCGGCGCGAGGTGCGGGTCGTTGGCCAGCAGCGGCTTGTTCGTCGTCGTGTACTTGCCCGAGACGACCCAGGAGTTGGAGCCGATGCCGCTGCCGCTCGGGCCGAGGAGCGCCGGGATGGCGTCCAGGGACTCGGAGAGCGCGGAGAGCTGCGAGTTGACGCCCTGGACGGCGGTGCCGGGGTTGCTCGCCGTGCCGGCGCCGGCTCCCGTGCCCCTGCCGGTCCCGGTGCCCGTGCCGTTGCCGGTGCGGGAGCTGCCCGCGTTGCCGGTGTTCGTACCGCTGCTGGCGCCGCCCGCGGACCCGGACGGCTTGGCCTTCGGGTCGAACTTCCCGGTGACGGGGTCGATGCCGCCGCCGCCCACGATCGGCTTGTTCCGGTCGTACGGATAGGCCGGATACAGCTCCTTGATCTGCTGCTCGTTGAGCCTGCTGGTCAGCAGCGAGCGGTCGATCTCCTCCTGCATGTTGCCGCGCAGGTCCCAGGCCATCGCCTTGAGCCAGGCCACCGAGTCGACCGGCGTCCACTGCTCGGGCTTGTAGTCGTTGCTGAACTCGAGAGCCGCGTACTCGACGGAAAGCTCCTTGCCCTCGCGGCCCTTGAGGTAGGCGTTGACGCCGTCCGCGTACGCCTGGAGGTACTTCTTGGTCTGCGGCGAGAGCTTGTCGTCGTACTCCTGCTGCGCCACCTGGCGCCAGCCGAGGGTGCGCAGGAACGCGTCCGTGTCGACCTGGCTGGAGCCGAACATCTCGGAGAGGCGGCCGGCCGTCATATGACGGCGTACGTCCATCTCCCAGAAGCGGTCCTGGGCCTGGACGAACCCCTGGGCGCGGAACAGGTCTTCGTCGGTGTCCGCGTAGATCTGCGGGATTCCATAGTCGTCGCGCTTGACCTCGACCTGGCCCTTGAGGCCGTCGAGCTCGATGGTCCCGGTGGTCTGGGGGAAGGAGGCGCGCACGGTGCTGATGCTCCAGTAAGCGCCGTATCCGACACCCGCGACAAGCGCCAGCACCAGGACGATCACGAGCAGGCGGGCGCGTCGCCCCTTCTTCTTCTTGGGGGAAGAGGCGGTTGTGTTGGCGGGCATCGCTGTCCTTCGAGGGGCAGGGTGGTCCTGGGAGTGCTGGAGCAACTCTAGGCGCAGCTCCTAGCCGGGCCGGACGCGGTATCGGTAAGGCGGCGCCCGGGGCGCTCCCGCACCCCGGCTCGAACGGAAGATCGACCGCATCAAGGAAACGTTAAAGATTAGGTAAGGTAACGAAGTGTTGGGGCCGGAAGAACGTTCCGGCCACGCAGACGCCAGGGGAAGGATCGGCCACTGACTGTCCACGAGCTCAACGAACTCCTGCTCATCTGCTCACTCGTTCTGCTCATCGCCGTCGCGGCGGTGCGCATCTCGTCCCGGAGCGGGCTCCCCAGCCTGCTGCTGTACCTCGGGATCGGGATCGCCATCGGACAGGACGGGATCTTCGACGTCCGGTTCGACGACGCGGAACTGACGCAGGTGATCGGCTATGCCGCACTTGTCGTGATCCTGGCCGAAGGCGGCCTGGGCACCAAGTGGAAGGAGATCAAGCCCGCGTTGCCCGCGGCCGTCATGCTGTCGACGGTCGGCGTCGCGGTGAGCGTGGGAGTCACGGCGGCGGGGGCGCACTATCTGGTCGGCCTGGAGTGGCGCCAGGCGCTCATCATCGGCGCGGTCGTCTCCTCGACGGACGCGGCCGCGGTCTTCTCCGTACTGCGCAAGGTGCCGCTGCCGTCCCGGGTGACCGGTGTGCTGGAGGCCGAGTCCGGCTTCAACGACGCCCCTGTGGTGATCTTGGTCGTCGCCTTCTCGACGGCGGGCCCGGTGGACGACTGGTACGTGCTCGTCGGGAAGATCACGCTGGAGCTGGCGATCGGCGCGGGCGTCGGACTGGCGACGGGCTGGCTGGGCGCCTATGGACTGCGGCATGTGGCGCTGCCCGCCTCGGGCCTGTACCCGATCGCCGTGATCGCCATCGCGGCGCTGGCGTACGCGGCCGGCGCCATGGCCCACGGCAGCGGCTTCCTCGCCGTCTACCTCGCCTCCATGGTGCTCGGGAACTCCAAGCTCCCCCACGCGCCCGCCAACCGCGGGTTCGCCGAGGGGCTGGGCTGGATCGCGCAGATCGGCATGTTCGTCCTGCTCGGCCTGCTGGTGACCCCGCACGAGCTGGTGCACGACTTCTGGAAGGCGGTGGTCGTCGGCCTGGTGCTGACCATGGTGGCCCGGCCGCTGGAGGTCTTCGTCAGCCTGCTGCCCTTCCGTATCCCCTGGCCCGAGCAAGTGCTGATGTCGTGGGCCGGACTGCGCGGCGCCGTGCCGATTATTCTCGCGACCATTCCAATGGTCTCCGGCGTCGAGGGCAGCGACCGGATCTTCAACATCGTCTTCGTGCTCGTCGTCGTCTACACCCTGGTCCAGGGGCCGACGCTGCCCTGGCTGGCCCGGGCGCTGCGACTGGGCGACGCGTCCGACGCCGCCGACCTCGGGATCGAGTCGGCGCCGCTGGAGCGGCTGCGCGGACATCTGCTGTCGGTGGCGATCCCGGACGGCTCGAAGATGCACGGCGTCGAGGTCGCGGAGCTCCGGCTGCCGGCGGGCTCGGCGGTCACCCTTGTCGTACGGGACGGAAAGAGCTTCGTGCCCCTGCCCTCGACCGCGCTGCGGCGCGGCGACGAGCTGCTGGTGGTGGCGACGGACCCGGTGCGGGACGCGGCGGAGCGCAGGCTGCGGGCCGTGGGGCAGGGCGGAAAGCTGGCCTACTGGCTGGGGGCGAACGGCAGGCCCGGCGCCGACTCCGCGGGCAGGGGCGGCGCGGCTCGCCGCGGCCGGGGCGGCGTGAACCGCAGAGGTCCGAGCGGCCAAGGGCGGTCTTCGAGCGGAAGCGGCCCGGGTGGAAGCGGCCCGAGCGGAAACGGTTCTGGCAGCGACGGAAGAGAAACGTCCGATTAATCCCAGGTGTACGCCTAAAAGTGTGGCCTACTTCCCAGGTGCGGCGACAAAATCCCCTGTACCATGAAGGCACACTGATCGACCAACTCTGCCTGACGCAGAGCTGGCGCGACCGTATGGCGGCCGCGGTGCCCTTCTCAGGCCCCGGTATCTACCGCAGTTCCGCGCAAGAGGACAGCTCTCGGCGGCTCCAGTGCGTCTCGTATCACGAGTACGGCGCGCGCCAAGGGAGCGCTACCAGGCGGTAGAAAGGCACGGACCGTGGCATCCACGGTCGCTACCGACAACCGCCCGGGCTACGGGCAGCTGCTCCGCACCCCCGGCGTCTGGACGTTTCTTCTCCCGGGCTTCGCCGCGCGCCAGCCCTTCGCGATGCTGACCATAGGCATCGTCCTGCTCGTCCAGCACACCACCGGCTCCTATGGCAGCGCCGGCGCCGTCGCCGCCTTCACCGGCGTCTCGATGGCGCTCTTCGCCCCGCAGAGCGGCAAGCTCGCGGACCGCTTCGGCCAGCGCGCCGTGCTGTTGCCGGGCGTCCTGGTGCACACCGCCTCCGTCGCTGCCCTGACGGCGCTCGCGCTGGCGGACGCACCGCTATGGGCGCTGTTCGCGGCGGCCGTCCCGACCGGCGCCTCCGTGCCGCAGGTCGGCCCCATGGTCCGCGCCCGCTGGGCGGCCAAGCTCGACGGATCGCCCCTGATGTCGACCGCGGCGGCCTTCGAGTCCGTCACGGACGAGTTCACCTTCGTCGTCGGGCCGGTCCTGGCGACCGCCCTGTGCACCGGCGTGCACCCGGCCGCCGGACTGATCGCGGAGGCGGCGCTGACGCTCGCCGGCGGTCTGCTCTTCGCCGCCCAGCGCGCCACCCAGCCGGCCGTACGCGCCGCCGCGAGCGCTTCCCAGCCGCATGTGTCCGCGCTCAGCGTGCCGGGTGTGCGGGTGCTCGCGATCGCCTTCCTCGGCATCGGCTCGGTCTTCGGCGGAATGCAGGTCTCGCTGACCGCCTTCACCGAGGAGATCGGCAACCCCGGCGCCAACGGCCTCCTGTACGGCGTCTTCGCCGCCGGCAACATGCTCGCCGGCATCGCGTGCGGCGCCATCGCCTGGAAGACCGGGCCCCGGCGCCGGCTGATCCTCGGCTACGCGGCACTGACCCTCGCGGCCTCCACTCTGTGGGCGGTTAACTCCGTGGCGCTGCTCGCCGTCCTCGGCCTGCTGGTCGGCCTGTGCATCGCGCCCGCCCTGATCACCGGCTACACGCTCGTCGAATCGCTGGTGCCGGCCACGGCCCGCACCGAGGCCTTCACCTGGCTGACCGGCGCCGTGGCGCTGGGCCAGGCGGCGGCCGTGACGGTCGCCGGAAGGCTGGCCGACGGACACGGCGCGAGCGCCGGATTCGTGGTGCCGCTCGTCGGCACGGCACTGGCCCTGACGACCATGGTGGCGCTGCGCTCGCGGCTCTCGCCGAAGCCCGCGGGCCGGATCGCGGCGCGTGGCGTGGGTCACCGAGTGCCGGTCACGGTGGACTGATCCCGCGGAATACGTCACTATGGACCGTCGTTAGCACTCATTAAGTAAGAGTGCCAGGAGGAAGACACAGTGCCGACCTACCAGTACCAGTGCACCGAATGCGGCGAGGGCCTCGAGGCGGTGCAGAAGTTCACCGATGACGCTCTGACCGTATGCCCCAGCTGCGATGGACGCCTGAAGAAGGTGTTCTCGGCGGTCGGCATCGTCTTCAAGGGATCCGGCTTCTACCGGAACGACAGCCGCGGCTCGTCGTCGAGCAGCTCGCCTGCCTCGTCGTCGAGCTCGTCCTCGTCGAACGGCTCGGACACGAAGTCCTCGGACTCGAAGCCCGCCGCCTCCTCGACGTCGTCGTCTTCTTCCTCGTCGTCGAGCTCCTCCTCGTCGAGCTCCTCCAGCTCCAGCGGCAGCAGCTCGGCCGCCTGACCTGGCGCTTTTCTGAGACCTTCGCAAGGACCCCGCCGTAGTGCACGGCGGGGTCCTTCGCGTTTTCGGGGTGCGGCTACTGTGATCGCCATGGCGACTGATGCGAACGCAGAGATCGGTGTGATCGGCGGCTCGGGCCTCTACTCCTTCATGAAGGACGTCACCGAGATCCAGGTAGACACCCCCTACGGCAGCCCCAGCGACTCCCTGTTCCTCGGCCAGATCGCCGGGCGACGGGTCGCCTTCCTGCCCCGGCACGGACGCGGCCACCATCTGCCGCCGCACCGCATCAACTACCGCGCCAACCTCTGGGCGCTGCGCTCGGTGGGCGTACGGCAGGTGCTCGGGCCGTGCGCGGTGGGCGGGCTGCGGCCGGAGTACGGCCCGGGGACGCTGCTGGTGCCGGATCAGTTCGTGGACCGCACGAAGTCGCGCGTCCAGACCTTCTACGACGGTCTGCCGCTGCCGGACGGCACACTGCCGAACGTCGTGCACGTCTCGCCGGCGGACCCGTACTGCCCCGCCGGGCGCAAGACGGCGCTCGCGGCAGCGCGCGGACAGGGGTGGGAGCCGGTGGACGGCGGAACCCTGGTGGTCGTCGAGGGACCGCGGTTCTCGACCCGCGCGGAGTCCCGGATGCACGCGGCGCTGGGCTGGTCGGTGGTCGGCATGACCGGGCACCCGGAGGCCGTGCTCGCCCGCGAGCTGGAGCTCTGCTACACGACGATGACCCTCGTCACCGACTTGGACGCAGGGGCCGAGAGCGGTGAGGGCGTCTCCCACGAGGAGGTGCTGAAGGTCTTCGCCTCCAATGTCGACCGGCTGCGCACGGTGCTCTTCGACGCGGTGGCGGAGCTGCCGGCGAACGAGGACCGCGACTGCCTGTGCACGCGGGCGCTGGGCGGCATCGACCCGGGGATTCAGCTGCCGTAGCCGGCGACGTCCTGCAGTCTGCTGTCTGCCGCCCGCTGTCTGGTGTCGGCTGTCTGCTGTCTGCTGTCTATGGATCGCTTGCGGTCTGTAGATCTCTTGGCGTCTATAGATCCCTGGATCTCGTGTCGTCTATGGATCCCTCGCCCCGCGCGGATCCCTCTGCGGGGTGAGGGAGTTATCCACAACGCGAAGGTCGTCCACAGGCCTCGGCGAGATCTTCGCCGAGCGTGGATCGTGAGGAGCGGTCAGTCCAGCTCCACTCCTCTCCTCACGACAGGCGGTGTGCGTCATGTCCCTGCCCTCTTCCTCCCTGCCCTCTTCGCCTGGGCCCTCTTCGTCCGGGCCCCCTTCGTCCCTGCCCCTTTCCGGGTTTCTACTGCCTCCACGCTCGTATTCCGTGCCGCCGCCTCTGTCGCCTCCTCCGGCTTCCTTTCCGTTCGCGTTTCCGGCTTCCCAGGTGCCGGAGCCTGTCGGTGTGCCGGAGTTCGCCCCGCTGCGGGTGCGCGGCGGGGCACACCGGCTGCGTCGGGCGATGCGCCGAAGGCGGCGCGCGCTGGCAGCCGGTCTCGCCATGACCGCGGCTGCCTTGGCGGCGTCCGGCGCGCACGGCGACGACGGCGTACGGGCCGGTGCGCCGGCCACCGACCCGCAACGGGAGCGACCGACGGCTGCCGAGATGGTGTCCGCTCCAGTGCGCATCGCGGACGCGGCGACGGTCAGGCTGCTGCGCCCGGGAGACCGAGTGGATGTGATCGCGACTCCCAACTCCCCTGCGGGGGAGGGTGCGTCGGCGCGCGTGGTGGCGTCTGGCGTCCGCGTGAGCAATGTTCCGCGGAACGTCCCCCGTGCTGACGCGGGAGACGTTCCGCGCGAAGACCCACATAAAGACCCGAGTGAAGGTCCGAGTGACGATCCGCGTGAAGTCCCTTATGAGGTAGCGGAGATGAACGGGGCGTCGCGTGAGGCGTCGGATCCGGAGGGCGGCGCGCTGGTCGTGCTCTCCGTTCCGCGCTCCACGGCCGCGGCGCTTGCCGGCGCTGGAGCGACGTCGCGGCTGGCGGTGACGGTGTGCTGACCACCCCTGTACGCACGGCTCGTGCGGCTCGCACCGACATGCCCTCAAGCCACCTGATCGCGTGTGCGGATTGGACAGTGCGGTTAAGCGCTGACGTAGGTTTCGGAGCGTTTGGCTCCGTGTCCCGCCCCAGCGAAGAGAGGCTCAGTGGTGAGCGAGAAGAAGGTCAGCGTCCTGGAGGGCTTCAAGGCTTTCCTGATGCGCGGCAATGTGATCGACCTGGCCGTGGCCGTAGTGATCGGCGCAGCGTTCACCCAGATCGTGAACTCCGTGGTGAAGGGCGTCATCAACCCGGTCGTCGGCGCCTTCGGGACGAAGGAGCTCGACTCCTACAGCTCCTGTCTGAAGGGCAGCTGCAAGGTGGTGAACGGCGAGGTCGAAGGCATCCAGATCCTCTGGGGCACGGTGCTCAGCGCCACACTCACCTTCCTGATCACCGCTGCGGTCGTCTACTTCCTGATGGTGCTGCCGATGTCGAAGTACCTGGCGCGGAAGGCCGACCGGGAGGCCGCCAAGGAAGGCGCGAAGGAAGTGGTCGAGCTCTCCGAGCTGGAGGTGCTGAAGGAGATCCGCGACGCACTCGTCGCGCAGCGTGGCTCAGGGCGCGACGACCAGTAAGAACGGCTCAGCGCGCGAGCGACAGGCCGACGGCGCCTCGGCGGCGGGCTGACACCCCGCCCGCTGCCGCTCAGCCGTGGTGGGACGCTCAGCCCTGGTGGAGCACTCAGCCGAGGTGCGGCGCTCAGCCGCGGCGCGGCACTCAGGCGTGGTGGGGCACTCAGGCGTGGTGGGGCGGCTTCTCGTCGAGGAAGCGCGCGAGATCCGCCGCACTGTCGCCGCTCGGGGTGGGCCGCTCGCCCCACCCACGGTCCGTATCGTCCGCGGACTGCTGGTCCAGCGGATCGTCGAAGTCGAGCTTCGGTCGTGGCGACTGCTGCCGGGGCTGCTCCGCATCACGCGGTCCGGGGGCGGGGGCGGTGCTCATGCCTCCAGGGTACGGCGACCGGCTGGGGCGCCAGACGTTGCCTGCTCGGGGACGGACTCCGAAGTCGGCTCGGCGGGCCCGGGCGGCGGCCGGACCACCGCTCCCCGGAGACCGCACGCACCCTATGGACGGCATGCACCCTCTGCTCCCCTTACTCCCCCTTCTCCGGGGTGGGTGGGTGATCGCCGCGTCCAGACGGCCCGCTCGGGCGGCCGACGGCGGAAGGCGTCCTCCGGACGGCGGGATGCCTACGCCAGACAGCGTGAGACGGCCGCCCGCATGGTTCCCACCGCCGCTCCCCCGCCCAAGGAAGCCCGCCCCCGTCGCCGCAGTGCGCGTCGCCATGGGCGGGGCAGCGCCCTCTGGTGTCCTGTCCCCATGACGCCCACACCCACAGGGCGGCCCCTGCGCCGCATGACCTCCCGCAGCAGGGACGAAGCACACCGGGCCGTTACACCGCTCGAGCTGTTCTTCGACCTCTGCTTCGTCGTCGCCGTCGCCCAGGCCGGCGTGCAGCTGGTGCACGCCGTCGCCGAGGACCACGCCGCCAGCGGTGTCCTCGACTACGCCATGGTCTTTTTTGCCATCTGGTGGGCCTGGATGAATTTCACCTGGTTCGCCTCGGCGTACGACACCGACGACGTGCCCTACCGCGTCGTGACGCTCGTACAGATCGCGGGTGTGCTGATCCTCGCCGCCGGGGTCGCGCGCGCCTTCCAGGACCATGACTACTTCTACGTATGGCTCGGCTATGTCGTCATGCGCGTCGCACTCATCACCCAGTGGCTGCGCGCCGCCGCGTCGACCGAGGGGCCCGAGCGCGCCACCGCCCTGAGGTACGCCGCCGGGGTAGCGCTGTGCCAGGTCGGCTGGCTGGGGCTGGTGGTCCTGCCCGAGGACCTACGCCCCTGGGTCTTCCTGGTCATGGTGTTCGCCGAGCTGGCCGTCCCACCGCTCGCCGAGCGCTCCATGGCCACCAGCTGGCACGCACACCACATCGCCGAGCGGTACGGCCTGTTCACCATCATCGTGCTCGGCGAGACGATCTTCGCCGCCACCGTCGCCATGCAGTCCGCGCTCGACGAGTCCGACGAGCTCAGGAAGCTGCTGCCCATCGCCGGAGGGGGCCTGCTGATCGTCTTCTCCGCCTGGTGGGTCTACTTCGCCGTCCCCGCCCACGACCGGCTGGTCTCCAACAAGGAGGCCTTCCTCTGGGGTTACGGCCACTACCTGATCTTCGCCTCCGGTGCGGCGATCGGCGCGGGCCTCGAAGTCGCCGTCGAGCAGGCTGCTCACAAGGCCCATATCTCTACGACGGCCGCCTCGGCCGCCGTCACCATCCCCACCGCGCTCTTCCTGCTGACCGTATGGCTGCTGCACGCCCGGCACTTCAAGCACGGCCTTGCCCAGCAGCTCGCGCTCCCCGTGGCGGCCCTCGCGATCCTCGCGTGCACCTTCGCGGGCGCCTGGGCCGTGCTCGCCGCCGGGTGCGTGGCCGCGGCGACGGTGGCGGTCGGAGTGACGCTTGCCAGCCGTTCGCCGGAGACGGCGCGATGAGCAGGTCAACTGCCGTGATACGCATGGCACAGCCACCCCAGCTACCCCAGGCAGCACAGACACCACAGGTGCCACGGACAGGAGAGACACAGTGACGGGCGGTCTTACGGATGTCCCCGGCCTCCGCGTCGGCCATGCGCGCGTGCCGGGCGAGGGCGCGCTGAGCGGCGCCACCGTCGTCCTCGCGCCCGTGGGCGGGGCGGTAGCCGGCGTGGACGTACGGGGAGGCGGCCCGGGCACCCGGGAGACCGACGCGCTCGATCCCCGCAACCTCGTCGAGCGCGTCGAGGCCGTCGTGCTCACCGGCGGCAGCGCGTACGGCCTCGAGTCGGCCGCCGGGGTGATGGCGTGGCTGGAGGAGCAGGGCCGGGGCGTACGGGTCGGCCCCGACCCGTCCCAGGTGGTGCCGGTCGTCCCGGCCGCCTGCGTCTTCGACCTGGGCCGCGGCGGCGACTGGAGGGCCAGGCCGGACGCCTCGACCGGACGCGCCGCGGTCGAGGCCGCGGCCGCCACCGCCGAGGGCGCACCCGTCGAGGAGGGCTCGGTCGGCGCGGGCACGGGCGCGGTCGTGGGACAGCTCAAGGGCGGCGTCGGCACCGCCAGCACGGTCCTGGAGTCCGGGATCACCGTCGCCGCGCTGGTCGTCGCGAACGCGGTGGGCGCTGCGGTCGATCCGCTGACGGGCGTGCTGTACGGGCAGTACATCGAGGGCCGCGTCGCCTACCCCTCCCCCGAGGTCCACGCCGCCGCCGAGCGTCGGCTGGCCGCGGCGCGCGAGAGGAACGGCCCTCCCCCGCTGAACACGACCCTCGCCGTCGTCGCCACCGACGCCGAACTGACGCCCGCCCAGGCCCAGAAGCTCGCGGGCACCGCCCACGACGGCATCGCACGCGCCGTCCGCCCGGTCCATCTCCTCAACGACGGAGACACCGTCTTCGCCCTCGCCACCGGCGCGACCCCGCTCGCCGCCGACGACCGTCTCGCCCTCAACGAGGTGCTGGCCGCCGGCGCCGACACGGTGACCCGCGCGATCGTGCGCGCCCTACTGGCCGCTCAGAGCGTCGAGGGTCCAGGAGGCACGTTCCCTTCGTACCGGGATCTCTACGGCTCGCACCCGGATCCCCACGGTGCCGGACCCGACCGCGACGGCGACTGACCCATGGGCCGGCCGAACCAGCGGGGGCGCGGGAACTTACCGCGCACTCCCTTCGTTTTGCCGAACCCCGGACGCATTGTCAGACCCAAGCGCTACGTTTAGCAATCACCAAGTGACTTGCGGCGACGGCCTGGAGACCCACCTTGAACGATCCGTACGAGACAACCGAGGCGCACCTCGAGCGACTCCTCGGTCGGGCGCTCAACTCCTTCGACCTGCCCGACGCGACGATCGAACGGCTCGACTCGGCGCTGGCTCACGCCAGTTCGCTGCACTCCTCGCACCACACGGCGACGCTGCACCTGGCGACGTACCGGCACGCCTACCTGCTCAGCGACGGCGGCTCGCTGGTGCTGTGGGAGCTGGTGCACAACACCGGGCGGGACAGCGCGGAGCAGCACGAGCTGTACACCGAGGAGTCGGAGGCGCGCCTCGCGGCGTCGCGGCTGCCGGCCGGCTTCCCGGGCTTCGACGGCGCCGACGGCGCCGACGGCGCACCGTGCGGCCTGGTGGGCGGTCTCAACGGCAGACTGGGCAGCGGACCGGACTGCGGCCTGGACACCGGGCTCGAGCTGCTCGCCTCGCTGATGTCCGCTCCCCCGACCCCGCTCCCGCGGATGTACGTCCCAGAGGACTCGGCCGACCACGCCCGCCGTGTGCTGCGCCGCGCCGAGAACGCCGACCGGCCGGGCGAGGGCACCGCGCGCCGGCTGAAGGCGGCCTTCGCGCACCACATCACCCAGGTGTTCGGCCGCCAGTGCCGGGTGGAGGGCAAGGACGCGGGCTTCACGCTCTACGAGCACGCGTTTCTGCTGCTCGACGGCACCGAGACGAGTCTGTGGGAGGTCGAGCACACGGCGACGCCCGACGGCCGCCATATGTGCGAGGTGTACGGCGCGGAGCGCACCGCGCGCGAGGCCATGGAGCACCGCGCACGGGTGCGCTGATCCGCTGCCGCCGGATTGCAGGCGCGCTCCCGTTCGACTCACTCCGGAACGACGGAACGCCGGACGGGAGGCAGACGGGAGGCAGCGGATCGCGGTCACGTGCTGGACGCCGTCCGCGACTCCGCCTGACGATCACGGTCACATACGGGACGTCGCCCCACTCCACCTAACGGTCACGGTCACGTAGTGGACGTCGTCCGACTCCGCCTGAGCAGCCGTCGTGCCACCATGTGCGACCCGACCGTGGCCGCTGCGGCGAGGCCCAGGCCCTGCGCGATGTCGCGCGGTCGTGCGGGGCGCAGCACCCCGGCTCGCCGCAGCCGGCCGCGGGCCCAGAGCGTGAAGGGAACGACCACCAGCGGAGAGGTGGCCGAGCCCGGCGTGTAGCCGCGGACGGCAGCCGCCTGCGCGAGGTGGACCAGGCCGTGCAGCCCGAATCCGTTGAGCGCTCCCTGGTAGAAGGAAGAGCGCCCGCCGGTGCGGTGCCCGTCGGCCGCCGCGGCAGCGACGATCACCGCCATCGCGGCGACGGCCGTGCTGAACTCCCGCCCGTCGATGGACTCCAACCGCCGCCATATCGCCTCCGGCGCCTGCGGAAAACGCTCCCGCAGCTCCCCTACCCGGGTACGCGTCCAGCGCGGCACCGTCACTACTTCCTCGGCGTCGTGCACCGCCCACGCCGCCAGCAGCCCGAAGGTGACGCCGACGCCAACACCGCCGACACCGTCTCCGCCGACACCGCTGCCTCCAGTGCCGGCGCCGTCCTGATCGATCTTGTTTCCGTTCATGAACAGGCAGTCTGTCAGGGCCCGTTGACTGCTCCAGCAGGGGTTGCGCACACAGAAAGGCCCGGCCCGGGGTCGTATCCCCAGGCCGGGCCTCGCGCCCCACAGGATCAGTGGGCGAGTGCGGGCTCCACCTGACCGGTGTCGGTCTGACCCGGGTTCGCCTGCCCCGGCACCTTCACGGAGTCGGGGCTCGCGGCGCCCGGCCCCTCGGAGTCGTCCGAGCCGTCGGAGTCCGCAGAGTCCTCAGCGTTCTCCGCGCCCTCCACGTGCTGCTTGGACCGTGCCGGCAGCGCGAACATCAGCGCGAAGATCGCGACCAGCACCGCGGCCACCCACCACAGCGAGTTCTGGAACGCCTCCGCGAAGGCCGTCCCGACCTCGGTCGGGGTCGTGGTCTGACGGTCGTCGATCGTTCCGAAGAAGACGACCGAGACCAGTCCGAGCCCGAGCGCGTTGCCCATCTGTCCGGTCGTGTTGATCAGCCCGGACGCCGAGCCGGCGTGCTCACGCGGCACCTCCGACAGCACCGCGTCCGTCAGCGGCGCGACGATCAGGCCCATGCCGGCGCCCATGATCACGAGCGGCGGGATCATCTGCCAGGAGTTGATCTCCAGGCCGTACCGTCCGGCCTCCCAGATGTAGAGCAGCAGACCGGCCGCCATCGTCGCAGCGCCCGCCTGCAGCACCTTGCGGCCGAACCGCGGCACCAGCGTCTGCACGGACATCCCGGCCGCCGTCGACACCGCGATCGAGAACGGCACGCCCGTCAGCCCCGCCCGCAGCGGGGTCCAGCCGAGGCCGGTCTGCATGTACATCGTCCACACCAGGAAGAAGATGCCCATCACGATGCCGAAGGTCAGCTGCACAGCGATGCCGGCCGCGAAGCTCTTCACCTTGAACAGCGACAGTTCCACCAGCGGCGAGCCGTCGCGCCGCGTCTTGTACTTCTCGTACGCCAGGAAGAGAGCGAAGACGACCAGGCTGCCGACCATGCACAGGTGACCCCAGAGCGGCCAGCCCAGCTCGCGGCCGCGCGTCAGCGGGTAGATCAGCATGAGCAGGCCGAGCGTGACGAGCGCGACGCCGACCAGGTCGAGGCGGAGCGCCTTCGGGGCGCGGGACTCGGTGATGAACTTCCGGCCCAGGATCAGTCCGGCGATGCCCACCGGGAGGTTGATCAGGAAGATCGGCCGCCACTCGAGGCCGAAGAGGTTCCACTGGGTCAGCAGCGCGCCGAGCAGCGGGCCGGAGACCGCGCCGAGGCCGATGATCGCGCCGAACAGGCCGAAGACCTTGCCACGCTCATGAGCCGGGAACGTGACGTGGATGATCGACAGCACCTGCGGAACCATCAGGGCCGCGGTCGCACCCTGGAGGAGGCGGGAGGCGACCAGCATCTCCTCGTTCGCGGCGAAGCCGCAGAGCGCGGAGGCGAGCGTGAAGCCGGTAATGCCGATCAGGAAGAGGCGCTTGCGCCCATATATGTCACCGAGGCGGCCGCCCGTGATCAGTCCGGCGGCGAAGGCGAGCGCGTATCCGGCGGTGATCCACTGGATCGCGCCGAAGGAGGCTCCGAGGTCCCGTTCGATGCTCGGGATCGCGATGTTGACGATGGTGACGTCGACCAGGTCCATGAACGCGGCCGTCATGACGATGGCGAGCGCGATCCAGCGTCGGCGATCGGCGGCCGCGCCGGCTGCCGTGTCCGCGTTGCCGACGGCGCCCTCACCCGCCCCATCCGTACCCGAACTGGCCTTTTCCGTTACCGCGACCCGTGAAGTCTCTGCACTCGGTGAACTCATAGGAAGAATGTAATCTGGATGTAGGTCAGCTCATGTCCTAGATGACGGGCATCCTGAGAAACATGACGGACACTCCGGCACGACTCCTGAATCTGCTCTCCCTCCTCCAGACTCCGCGCGAGTGGCCGGGCAGCGAGCTCGCCGAGCGCCTCGAAGTGAGCCCGCGCACCATCCGGCGCGACATCGACCGGCTGCGCGACCTCGGCTATCCGGTCGAGGCGACTATGGGCGCGGTGGGCGGGTACCGCCTGGTCGCGGGCGCCGCGATGCCGCCGCTCCTCCTCGACGACGAGGAGGCCGTCGCCATCGCGGTCGGGCTGCGCGCGGGCGCCGGCCACGCGATCGAGGGCATCGAGGAGGCTTCCGTACGAGCCCTGGCCAAGCTGGAGCAGGTACTGCCGTCCCGGCTGCGGCATCGGGTCACCACCCTGCAGGCGGCGACGATCCCGCTCACGCGCGGCGACGGCGCGACGATCGACCCGCAGACCCTCACGGTCATCGCCGCGACGGTCACCGGCCGGGAGCGGCTGCGCTTCGGCTACCGGGCGGGCGACGGCACCGAGACCAAGCGGCAGGTGGAGCCGTACCGGCTGGTCTCGACGGGCCGGCGGTGGTACCTGGTGGCGTACGACGTCGGGCGCGAGGACTGGCGGACGTTCCGGGTCGACCGGGTGTCGGAGCCCTTCGCGACCGGGGCGCGGTTCACGCCGCAGGAACTGCCGGAGGGCGCGGACGGGGCGGAGCTGCTGAGCCGCACGATGTCCCGCCAGCAGGCCGAGCACGACGTCGACGTGACCTTCGCGGCCCCGGCGTCCTTCGTGGCAGCCCGCCTCCCCGACACGCTGGGCGCGCCCACGCCGACGGGCGAGGAGGAGTGCCGGCTCCGCGTGCGCACAGGGGACTCGGTGGAATGGCTGGCGCTGCGACTGGCCCTGGTCGACTGCGAGTTCACGGTGGCGGGTCCGCGGGAGCTCGTGGAGTACGTGACGGACCTGGGCGCGCGCCTGACGCGCTCGGTCTAGCGCCTGAGCGGCGTCGAGCCCCTGCACTCCGTCCCGCGACTGGTCCCGCGACTGAACGAACGCACGACCGCATAGAAGAAGGACCCCGGCGCCAGGGGGGGTGGGCGCCGGGGTCCGCTTATGGGGAGTAAGAAGGGCTAAGGGATAAGAGCGGGGGAGAGCGACCGGCTTACGCCGCCGCGTCGAACCCCGTGTCCCTCGCCATCTTCTTCAGCTCCAGCAGCGCGTGCTTCTCGATCTGACGAATCCGCTCCCTCGTCAGGCCATGCTCCTTGCCGACCTCGGTCAGCGTCCGCTCGCGGCCGTCCTCGATGCCGTACCGCATACGGATGATCGAAGCCGTCCGGTGGTCCAGCTTGCCTATCAGACCGTCCAGCTCCTCACTGCGCAGCAGCGTCATGACCGACTGCTCCGGCGAGACCGCCGAGGTGTCCTCCAGCAGGTCGCCGAACTGCGTCTCGCCCGCGTCGTCCACCGCCATGTTCAGCGAGACCGGGTCGCGAGCCCAGTCCAGCACGTCCGTCACACGCTCAGGCGTCGAGCCCAGCTCGACCGCGATCTCCGCGGCCTCCGGGTCCCGCCCGTTCTCGCGGTTGAACTCGCGCTGGACACGGCGGATCCGGCCGAGCTCCTCCACCAGGTGGACGGGGAGCCGGATCGTGCGGGACTGGTCGGCTATAGAGCGCGTGATCGCCTGGCGGATCCACCACGTGGCGTACGTCGAGAACTTGAAGCCCTTGGCGTAGTCGAACTTCTCGACCGCGCGCACCAGGCCCGCATTGCCCTCCTGGATCAGGTCCAGCAGGGGCAGGCCGCTGCGCGGGTAGCGCCGGGCGACGGCGACCACAAGGCGGAGGTTGGAGCGGATGAAGACGTCCTTGGCGCGCTCGCCCTCGGCAGCCAGCGCTTCGAGCTCCTCGCGCGTCGCGCCGCCGGCGTCGCTCTCCACCTCTTTGTCGAGGACCTGCCGGGCATAGACGCCCGCTTCGATCGTCTGGGACAGCTCGACTTCCTTTGCGGCGTCGAGCAGGGGCGTACGCGCGATCTCATCGAGGTACATGCCGACCAGGTCGCGGTCGGCGATCTCCCCGCCCACGGCGCGAACGCTGCTTGCCCGGACGGTCCCAGTCCCAGTGGAATCGGACTGACGACGGGCGACGGCACGGGTTGCCATGCGAGCTCCCTTGCTGAGTAGGTCGCGACACCCTTCCGGGTGCCCTGCATCCGATGGAAACAACGACTGGAATCCGGACAGAATTCCCATGCCGCCCATCGATTTTCGTGATCATGCAGTACCCTGTCGGCCCCCACCGGTGGGCGAATCCGGTAGAAACAGACAGAGGTGCAGGTCAGGGCGGACACGACGGCCGGTCTCGAAGACTCCGCGCAGCCCCGACATCGCTGCGCACGCGTGACGGCCGTCACACTCGACGCGCCCCCTTGCCCGTCGCCGCACTCCCCACCTGAAGACGGCGTGCGCCGCCTTTAGGTTGCTCGGGATGTCCGTTCTGCCCTGCTTCCCCGTCGGGGGTCAGATATCCCAGTCGTCGTACGCCGACCTCGTAGCCCTGCCGAAGCGCCTCGCAGCCCTGCCGACGTCCTGACCGACGCCCTGGAGGGAGTCCCGGTCGACGTCGTGACTCCCACTCCCGTACGCCTCCCCCGAAATCCCGGCCTCAGACCTCCGACGTCAGGCCGACGTCAGGCCCCGATCTCAGACCCGCCCAAGCCGGTGCTCAGGCCCGCCCTCAGACCCCGGTCCCAGCCCCATAGAGGCTTCAGGACTAGGGCCACAGCCCGTTACGGTGCGCTGGGGCCCCGCCTAGGGTCCAGATCATGGACACCCAAGGCGGCAAGACGACCGGCGCCAGCGGCGCGACCGACACCACCGGCACCCTCGACGAAGCACTGGAGCGACTCCACGCCTCCGGCCCCGAGCGGAACGGCTGGCTGAGCAATCACGCCCCTATGGCGGTCGAGGCCCTCGTACGCCGCGGCCAGGCCCCGACCGTCCACCGCTGGCTCGACTACTACCGCGCCAAGCTCGAAGACATGCCGGACCTCAACACCCCGGTGACGTACGGCAATTGGCGCGAGGCACTCGGCGACCCGAGCCGCATCGCCGACTGGACCGCCTACTTCGCGCGCGAGACCGTCGACCGCCCCTGGCGCGAGGTGCTCGCCGAGTGGTGGCCGCGGCTGGCCCCCGGTATAGCGGCGGGCGCGACGCACCCGGTGATCCGCGTGGGCCATGCCGTACGCACCCTGCTCACCACCGAGGAGACCGCGCCCCGCATCGCCGAGCTCGCGCACGGCCTCGGCTACTGGGCCGCTCGCCATCAGCTGCTGCCGTCGATCCAAACCCTCGATCCGGCGCCGAACGCCGCGGCCGCGCTGGCCGGCGTACCGGCCATCCCCGTGCAGGGCGGCGGTATTCGGGCCCGGTTCGGCCAGCTCAGCGCGTTCCCGCTCTGGGGCGAGGCCCCGGACCCGGACACCGCGCGCGCTCGCCTCACGGAGCTCGTCGCGGCGGCGACCCACCGCTATGCCACGCACGGCCACGGCGAGCCGACCATGCTGGTGCACGCGGCGACCGCGCCCAACGCCGTACTGCGTACGCTGCCGGCGCTCCCGCGCCAGCTATGGGCGCCGAGTCTCTCCGCGGCCTGGGCGGCCAGCGCGGCCGTCACCGCCGCGTACACCCCGGCCGAGCCCACGGCGTACGCGCCGGCGACGGCGAGCGCCGAGGAGATCTTCGAGCGGGCGGCGGCGCACGGCGACGACCACACGATCAAGTTCGCGGACACCGCCTTGGACGTCGGCGACGCGACGGCCCTCGCCGCCGCCGTGCGCTCTATAGAGCTCAACCCCCCGGCGCTCTGACCTCTGCGCCGCCCCTCGCGCTCCCCTTATTAGCTGTGCGCTATCAGCTGTGCGCTGCCCTTGGCTGTTGCGCTGCGCCCAGCCCTTGGGCGGCCTCTAGCCGAACTGCACGGAACGCTTCGCCAGGCCCATCCAGAAGCCGTCGATCACGCTCCGCCCGCTCTCGAGCTCGCCCTGAGACGCTCCCAGGGCGACGAACAGCGGTGCGAAGTGCTCAGTCCGCGGATGAGCCAGGCGCCCCGCCGGCGCCTTGTTCTCGAAGTCCAGCAGCGCGTCCACATCTGCTGCCGCGAGCGCCCGCTGCCCCCAGTCGTCGAACTCTGCCGACCATCCGGGAGTGCCCTGGTGCCGCAGCGCCGCCAGGTTGTGGGTGAAGAACCCGCTGCCGACGATCAGCACACCTTCGTCCCGCAGCGGCGCGAGCCTGCGCCCGATGTCCATCAGCTTCCGCGGGTCGAGGGTGGGCATGGAGATCTGGAGTACGGGAATGTCGGCGGCCGGGTACATCTCGACCAGGGGAACGTACGCACCGTGGTCCAGGCCCCGGTCGGGGATGTCCTGAACCGGGGTCCCGGCCCGGCGGAGCAGTTTCCGTACGGAGTCGGCGAGCTCAGGCGCTCCCGGCGCTCCATAGCGCACGCGGTAGTAGTGCTCGGGGAAGCCCCAGAAGTCGTAGACCAGCGGCGCCGTCTCGATCGCGCCCAGGGCGAGCGGCGCCTCTTCCCAGTGGGCCGAGACCACCAGGACCGCCTTGGGGCGCGGCAGGGACGCGGACCACGCGGCCAGCTCGCCGGGCCAGACGGGGTCGTCGGCGAGCGGCGGCGCGCCATGGGAGAGATACAGGGCGGGCATCCGCTCCGCGGTGGGGGTGGCGTTCATGACGTTGACTCCCGAATCCGACTCCAGGGTACTACTTGAAGTCTCAAGCTACAGGGACCGTAACTCCATATAGTTCAACTTTCAAGGACAGGTCGTAGAGTGGGATGCATGAACACGGCATCCAACGGCGACGGCGCCGCTCCGCCGCGCTGGCTCGACGACGACGAACAGCGGGTCTGGCGCGCGTATCTGCACGCCACCACCCTTTTCGAGGACCATCTCGACCGCCAGCTCCAGCGCGACGCGGGCATGCCGCACATCTACTACGGCCTGCTGGTCCAGCTGTCCCAGGCGCCCCGACGTCGCAAGCGGATGACCGAGCTCGCTATAGATGCCAAGATCACCCGCTCCCGCCTCTCGCACGCCGTCGCGCGGCTGGAGAAGAACGGCTGGGTGCGCCGCGAGGACTGCCCCTCCGACAAGCGCGGACAGAACGCCGTGCTGACGGACGAGGGCTTCAAGGTTCTGGAACGGACCGCTCCCGGCCATGTCGACGCGGTACGCCAGGCGATGTTCGACCGGCTCACCCCGGAGCAGGTCAAGCAGCTCGGCGAGATCATGCAGGTGGTGGCGGAGGGGCTCCAGCCACAGGACTCGGGCGCGGACCTGCCCTGGCTCCGCTGACCCTGCCCTGGCTCCGCTGACCCTGCCCTGGCTGCACTGACCCTGCCCTGGCTGCACTGACCTGCCCTGGCTGCACTGGTCTGCTCTTCTGTGCCGTGCCGGCCTGCTCTTGCTGCGCGGACCTGCCCTGGCTGCGCTGACCTGCCCCTGCGGTGCTGGCCTGCCCTGGCTCCGCCGACCCGTTCGGCTGAGCGTGCGAGAGCCCCGCCCGGTTCGACCGGGCGGGGCTCTGTGCTCACTGACCTCTCAGCGCGTGGCTGGCGCTGTGCGCCGAGGGCGCCTCAGTGCGACTCAGTGCGCCACGACGGGGATCTTCACCTCGTCCTCGACGCCCTCGCCCGAGCCGGCCATAGCGGTCGAATCGGCACCCGGACGCCCGGTGTTGATGAAGGTGAAGGCGATGGCCGCGGCGGCGGCGAGGATGCCGACCGCCCACCAGATGGCGCTCGTGTAGCCGTGCACCATGGCGTCCAGCTGGAGCGCCTTCGGGCTGCTGGCGCCCGCCGCGTTGGAGGCGACGTACGCCGTGGTGGCCGAGGCCGCGATCGTGTTCAGCAGCGCCGTGCCGATCGCGCCGCCGACCTGCTGCGAGGTGTTGACCATCGCGGAGGCGACGCCCGCGTCCTCGGGACGCACGCCGTGCGTGGACAGCGACATGGCCGGCATGAAGGCCGTTCCCATGCCCAGGCCCAGCAGCAGCTGCGCGGGCAGGATCAGACCGACGTACGACGAGCCGACCTCCAGCTGCGTCAGCAGCAGCATGCCGAGCCCGGCGACCAGGAAGCCGGGGCCCATCAGCAGCCGCGGCGGCACGCGGGTCATCAGCCGGGCGCCGATCTGGGTGGAGCCGGTGATCATGCCCACAATCATCGGGAGGAAGGCGAAGCCCGTCTCCACGGGCTTGTAGCCCTTGACGATCTGCAGGTAGTACGTGAGGAAGAGGAAGAGCCCGAACATCGCGATGATGGCGAGGCCCAGCGAGAGGTAGACACCGCCGCGGTTGCGCTCGGTCAGCACGCGCAGGGGCAGCAGGGGCGACTTGACCTTGGCCTCGGTGACGACGAACGCGGCGAGCAGCACCGCGGAGGCGACGAACATGCCCACGGTCAGGCTGTCGGACCAGCCCGCCGACTCGGCGCGCGTGAAGCCGTACACCAGCGCCACCAGGCCCAGGGTGGACAGGATCACGCCGGGGATGTCGAGCGTGGAGCGGTTGCGCGAGCCGGCCGGCTCGCGGATGACGAAGTACGCGCCGACGGCGGCGATGACCGCGAACGGGATGTTGACGAAGAACGTCCAGCGCCAGTTCAGGTACTCGGTGAGGAAGCCGCCGAGGATCAGGCCGACCGCGCCGCCGCCGCCGGCGATCGCGCCATAGATGCCGAAGGCCTTGGCGCGCTCCTTGGCGTCGGTGAACATCACGGCCAGCAGCGAGAGCGCGGCGGGCGCGAGCAGCGCGCCGAAGACGCCCTGGAGGGCGCGCGAGCCGAACATCATCGCCTCGCCGGTGGCCGCTCCGCCGAGGGCGGACGCGGCGGCGAAGCCGAGGAGGCCGACGACGAAGGTGCGCTTACGGCCCCACAGGTCGGCGATGCGGCCTCCGAAGAGCAGCAGACCGCCGAAGGCGAGTGCGTACGCCGTGATGACCCACTGCTTGTTGCCCTCGGAGATACCCAGGTCCAGCTGGGCGGAGGGGAGGGCGATGTTCACGATGGTCGCGTCGAGCACGACCATCAGCTGGGCCAGGGCGATGAAGACCAGCGCTTTCCAGCGACTGGGGTCAGGGAGGGATATGTCGGCTGTTTTCGACATGGGGGTAGCCACCTAAGGGGTGCGGAGAGGTCAAATCGGGCGTGGTGAGCAAGAGTCGTAGGGAAGACCGGCGACGCGCCGGTTCAGCTCAGCGGTGCTGTCGTCGCGGTCGGCGCTGCTGAGAAACGCCGCCGAGAAGTGCCGCTGAGGAATGCCGTTGAGGGATGCCGTTGAGGACGCTGTGCGCGTCGATCGCTTACGGTGTTTCGCGTTTCATGGGTTCCGCAGGTCCTCCATGGTCGCGGCCGCGCCGGGCAGTTCGGAGCGCGCGGGCGCTTCGAGGCCGTCCAGGAACAGCTGCAGATGACGGTGCACGAAGCGGTCGATGTTCGGGCACGCGGTGCCCGGCAGCGGCCGGGTGAGCTGGGAGAGGGCGACGAGCAGGTCTCCGACGGCGACGTCGGCGCGGAGACGGCCCGTTTCCTGGGCGCGTACGAAGAGGTCCTCTACGGCTGCCTCAAGGCGTACGCGCTCCTCGTTCATATCGGGGTAGTCCTTGTCGAACGCGCCGGAGAGCAGCGGGCACAGGGCCCCGATCCGCTCGTCGGCGGCCGCGTGGGTGAAGCGCCGCAGCGCCTCGAAGCCGTCCGCCTCCTCGGCGATGGCCTCGTACGCCCGCTCGGTGGTGCGGGCGAGGACGGAGAGGACGACCTCGTGGATGAGGGCGTCGCGGTCCGGGAAGTGGCGGTAGAGCGTCGCGTTGCCGATGCCGGCGCGGCGGGCGATCTCGTCGAGCGGGACGTCGGGCCCGAACTCCACGAACATCTCCCGCGCGGCCGTGACGATCCGCTCCCGGTTACGCAGGGCGTCTGCCCGCGGCCGCGGGGTGCGGCGCGCGGCGGTGTCGGCGGGGCTCACGGCTCCACTCCCTTTCTTTCTCTCCGGTCCAGGCCCAGGTGCAGGTGGTCCAGGTCTAGGTGGCCTAGGTCTGGCTATAGGCCTAAGTCCAGTCTGTGCCCGTATCCGAATCACAACCGGGGACGGGGTCCCCGTTTCGCGGGGACACGAGTTCAAACGGGGAAAGGATCCCCGGTTATTTCCCGGATCGATTGTGACCTGCATCACATAGTCGGCCGGCGGAATACCCACGGACGGCTCACCCGGCGAGCGTCCGGCCACCGCCCGTCACAGGCTGATCGCATTGAGCGCAGCCAGGGTCCGGCCTGCTGCCGCGGACTCGAAGGCGTCGTATGCAGCAGCCCCATCACCGGATACGCGCGCATAGCGACCACAGCAGCCCTAGCAGTCACAGCAGCCGCGGCAGGCACAGCAGATCCGGGAGAAGCAGCAAGACCAGCAGAAACAGCAGATCCGGCAGGCACCGTCGACTCAGCGGACTCGCCGCCTTCGCCGCCCTCACCCTCGCTGCGCTCAACACCGCGAGCGGCACCCTTCCGGTCCCCAGCAAAGCCTCCGCCGGCCCGGTGGCCGCGCCCGACGAGTCGGGCCTCGGCCCCTGCCGCATCGCCTCCGCGGTCGGAGTGCAGATGTCGGAGGGCATGCCCACTCCGTCCGGCTACTCGCCCTCTATAGGCGAGATACGCGCGCTCAATCTCATGATCGACTTCCCCGACGCGGTCGGCGAGGGGGAGGCGGCGGACCGGCTGGCGGAGTTCTTCCCGCAGACCTCCGACTGGTTCAAGACCAGCTCGTACGGACGGCTCACCTACCACCCCCATTCGCCGGTGACCGACTGGCTGCGGATGCCGCTGCCGTTCGAGGCGTACGAAATAGAGCGCGGCTCTCCCTATGAGCCCGCGTATCGCAAGCTGGTCGAGGACATCGTGACGGTGGCCGACCCGAAGGTGGACTTCAGCGCCTACGACCTGGTCAACATCCTGGTCACGCCGAACGCCGGCCCCTCAGCGCTGGACACCGTGCTGTCGGTGACGTTCTCCGGCAACAGCGAGGCCCCTCTCGCCGACGGCGTCCCCCTGTCGAACACGTCCTTCGTCTACAGCCGTCAGGACGACGGATCGGGGTCGTACGCCGAGACCGGCTACCGCGTCCTGCCGCACGAGAACGGCCATGTCTTCGGCCTTCCCGACCTCTATACCTCCGACGGCGGCGGCGCGGTCGGCCACTGGGACATCATGTCCGAGGACTGGGGGGCCAACAACGACCTGCTGGGCTGGCACAAGTGGAAGCTCGGCTGGCTGGACGGCGCCCAGGTGGGCTGCGCGTCGACGCGCGGGACCACGGAGTACGCGCTGACCCCGCTGGCCACCACGGGCGGCGCCAAGATGGCGATCGTGCCGCTGACCCGTGAGTCGGGCTACGCGGTCGAGGTGCGGACGCGGGCGGGCAACGACGAGGCCGTGTGCGAGCCGGGCGTGCTGATCTACCGCGTGAAGTCCGACGTGGACACCGGACAGGGACCGGTGACGGTCTCGGACAGCGACCGGGACAGCGGGGGCTGCACCCGACGGCCCAATGTGCACGCGGAGCTCTCGGACGCTCCCTACGGGCCGGGCGAGTCGTTCACCGACCGGGCCAACGGCATACGGATCTCGGTGATCGGCGAGACGGACGACGGCGGTTACAAGGTGCGGGTCACCCGCTCCTGAGCGAGTCGCGAGCGAGTAAGCCCGCGCACGTCGTGAGCGCGGGGCATCTGTGTCTCCCGAGCACCGCCCGGGCCTCACCCGATCTTGGCCACCTTCTGGGCCCTTCAGTCGCTCCCGAGCACCGCCCGCCGGGTGCCTTCATGCGCTCCCCAGCACCGCCCGTTCGACGCTCCCGCGCAGCTCGCGCTTGAGGATCTTCCCCGTCGCGTTGCGGGGCATGGGCTCGTCCCGGAGCAGCACATGCGCGGGCACCTTGAAGGCGGCGAGCGCCTTGCCGACATGGGCGCGCAGCTCGTCGACGCAGAGCGCGGCCCCCGGCCGCGGCTGCACCACCGCGGCGACCTCCTCGCCGAGCACTGGATGCGAGACGCCCAGCACGGCGGCGTCCGCGACATCCGGATGGTCGTGCAGCACGGCCTCCACCTCGACGCAGTACACGTTCTCGCCGCCGCGCAGGACCATGTCCTTCAGCCGGTCGACGACGCTGACCCGCCCCTCGCGCACGGTCGCCAGATCGCCGGTCCTGAACCAGCCGTCGCGGAACGCGGCCTCGGTCGCCTCCTCGTCCCGCCAGTACCCGCGCACGACGGCCTGTCCGCGCAGCCATAGCTCGCCGACCTCGCCCTCGGGCAGCTCCTCGCCGCCGGGCCCGGCGATCCGCACCTCGGTGGCGGGGGTGGGCCGGCCCACGCTGTGCGGGTGCGCGCGGTAGGACTCGCCATAGTTCGCCAGGACTCCCCCGCTGGTCTCGGTGAGCCCATAGCCGTTGCGCGGCTCGATCCGCCGCCCATGGCGGGCGGTGAGCCGGCCGACGAGATCGGGCGGGGCGGGGGCGCCGCCGGTGTTGAGATGGGTGAGGGTCTCCAGCCCGGCCCCCGCCCGCTCGGCCTCGTCCAGCAGCTGAAGGGCGGTGGTGGGCACGCCGGAGTAGTGCGTGACGCGATGCTGCTCGATGAGCCCGAGGGCTTGCTGGGCATCCCACTTCCGCATCAGCACGAGTGTGCCGCCGGCCGCCATAGTGGAGTACAGCGTGGTGAACGCCGCCACATGGAAGAACGGGAAGGTCATCAGGCAGACGGGCGAGGACCCCTGGCCCGGGATCGCGCCGCGTTCGAGCGCGGCGGCGGCGACGTAATAGCGCGGATTGACCGCGGCGCCGGCCTGGGCGAGCTGGGTGGCGACGGCGCCCTTGGGGCGGCCGGTGGTCCCGGAGGTATAGATGATCGTGGCGTCGTCCTCGGCCCGGACCTCTATAGCGGGCGGGGCGGCGTACGGGTCGGGCTCGTCGAAGTCCTCGTACCGCTCGACGCCTTCGCCCCACTCGCCCCCGTGCGCGCTCTCGCCCGCGCCCTCGGGGTGGAAGACGACCGTGCGCACGCCGGCCCGCCTCCGCCACGCGTCGACGCGCGGCAGCCGCTCCCCGTCCACGAGGAGCACGCTCGGGGCGCAGTCGTCGAGGGCGTACACGAACTCCTCCTCGGTCCACCACGCGTTGAGCGGCACGGCGACCAGCCCGGCCAACTGGGTGGCCCAGAAGGCGATCTGCCACTCGGGGTGGTTGCGCATGGCGACGACGGCGCGGTCGCCGGGCCGCAGGCCGTACGTCTCGACGAAGCGGCAGGCGAGCGCGGACGCGGCGGCGAAGAACTCGCCATAGCTGTACGAGCGGCTCTCGGCGACGAGGAACGGCCGGTCTCCGAAGGCCCAGACGGCCTCGACGAACTCCCGCAGCGTGCGGGGTCCGTCGGCGTACAGCAGGCCCCCGTCCTCCCCGCGCACAACGGCGAACGGCGCGCCCGGTGCGGTCAGCAGGGCGTCGTGGCGTGCGGACGAGTCGGGCTGAGGCACGGTCGCCCCTCTCTAAGCGCTTGCTCAGTACGTCGGCGACGCTATGCGGGCGCCCGCCGGCGGTCAAGATCCATGCATTACCCACCGACCGCGCTGCGGACCGCGAGGCCGCCGGGCTCCAGACTGACACGCAGCCCGGGGCTGACCCGCTCCAGGGTCTCCCGCAGCCAGGCGCGATCCTTGTCCGAGGCGTGCCATAGCCGCATCCGCCGGGCCTGCATGGGAACGATCCGCACCGCCGCCGGCTCGCCCACGCCCGCGCCCGAATCCCCGTCCGCATCCCTGTCCGCGTCCGGCCGGACGGACACGAAGTAGAGGAGCCGAAGGTCGTCCCGGTACTCCTCATGGCCTGAGATGCCTTCATAGTCGTCGATGAAGTCGCCGCATCCATAGACGATCGGCCGGCCGCGGTAGATCTCCAGGGGCCGGGGGTGGTGCGAGGAGTGCCCGTGCACGACGTCGACCCCGCCGTCGACGAGCGCACGCGCGAACCGGACCTGCCCACGGGAGACGCCGTAGCCCCAGTTGGACCCCCAGTGCACGGAGACGACCACGACGTCCCCGGGCCGCCTCGCCCGCCGCACCCGGCGTACGACGTCGGCGGCCGCGGCATCCGACAACTCCGGCACGAGCCACACCCCGGCCTGACCCCGGCCGGCGGCCCAGCGATGCGGAATCCCGCTGGAAGGCGCCCCAAAGGAGAAGACGAGCACCCGCCGCCCCCCGCCGACGTCCACTTCGGCGGGCCGCCGCGCCTCCTCCCCATCCCGCCCGGCCCCCACGGCACACAGCCCCGCACCGGCGAGGGAGTCGAGGGTCTCCTCGAGCCCGCGGCGGCCGAAGTCGAGCACATGGTTGTTGGCAAGCACACACACGTCGGGCCGGGCGGCGACCAGACAGGGCAGATTGCCCGGGTTCATCCGGTAGCAGACCTCTTTATCCTCGGCGACGTCGCCGCTGCGCGTCACACTGGTCTCCAGATTCACCACCCGCACATCGGGCGCGACCTCCTCCAGCACCTCCAGCGCATCCCCCCACGGCCAGGCGTACCCGACGGGCCACGGAATGGCGCCGTTCGCGGCCTCCGCCAACCCGACGTAGGAGCGGGCGTCCGAGATATACGACTCCCAGAGAAGGGGATCACCGGGACAGGGCAGGATCTGATCGACGCCGCGACCGAGCATCACATCGCCGCAGAGGAAGAGCGTGACCATGTCCCCACGCATGCTTCCACGCTAGGCCGCCCCTCACCTGACCGAAAGTCACCCGAGCCGCGCCACGCCCCTTCGGTCCAGCCTGACCTGCAAAAACGTAAGTCTTGCCAGCCGGGAGCCACGATCCGCTAGGCTAGTCGCCGGATCTCGCCGAGATCCTCGCCTCCGTAGCTCAGGGGATAGAGCACCGCTCTCCTAAAGCGGGTGTCGCAGGTTCGAATCCTGCCGGGGGCACAGTGTCTGACCAGCGCGTTTACCTCCCCGAGGTAGGCGCGCTGTTCGTCGTAGCCATGGCATTAGCCATGAATAGGTTCCAGAACCATGGCGACCACGACATCGAAGCGACGTCAGCGCGGCAGCATCCGCCCCAACGGGGCTGGTTTCCAGGTCCGGGTTTACGCGGGCCGCGACCCCCTGACGAAGAAGGATCTCTACCTCCACGAGCAGGCCGAGACGGAGCCCGAGGCGGAGAAGACACGCACTCGGCTCCTCCAGCAAGTCGACGACAAGCGCCACCCCAAGCGCCAGTGACCAGTCGTTCCTCCTCGACCGCTGGCTCGGCGTCGCCGAGCTCGACGAGGACACCTCGTACGAGCGGGCCGAAGGCATCATCCGGAACTACCTCAAGCCGACGTTCGGCGACCTGAAGGCGGGCAACCTCACCGCCGAGATGCTCGAGCTCTTCTACTCACGGCTGCGTAAATGCCGAGAGCAGTGCGAGGGCCAGCGCAACGGCAAGTCCGACCCGAAGACGAAGCAGAAGCACGTCTGCGTGCCGCTTAAGGCGAACTCCGTTCGCTCGTCCCAGACTGTGAGGATCTGCGCGCGTGCCTCGTCGGCGGTCTCGGTGGGGTGGACCCGGTCGCCCGCCGCGAGCATCCGCAGCGCGAGTTCGTGATCGCCTGTGCGCCAGACGTCCAGGGCGGCGCGTTCGGCGGCGTCCTCCTGGCGGCGGTTCTCGGTGAGCGTGAGCCCCTGGACCAGGCGGTGGCTCTCGCGGAACGAGCCGCCAGGACCGATCGCCTGCAGCTGCAGGTGGTCGCCGATCGCGACGACCTTCGTGCCGGTACGCGCGGCCTCGGTCAGCAGCGTGCCGCGGCCCGGTCGTCCAACTGCCTTCTGGAACCGTTCGATCGCGTACGAGGCCCGTTCGTCGGTGAGCTTCGCCGAGCCGCCGTCGAAGCGGTCCAGAACCTGACGACGGACAACGCCCTCGGCGTCCAGGATGTCCTGGGTCGTGTAGCGGTCGATGGACGACATGACGGTGGAACCGCACGACGGCACCCGCACCGCCTAGCCCTCGACCGCGAGAACTTGGTCGGCGAGTTGCTCCAGGCGGTCCGGGTCGGCGTCGATCCCGTGCTCAAGCGCGTTCGCGACAGCCGCCAGGAGCTGCGCGCGGCTGAATATCTTCTTGTGCGCGGTCAGGCCGTTTGTGGGGGCGAACACCACGGCTGCCAGTTCGTCCGGCGGCGGGATGCGCGGCCCGCATGCGCGGCGCCGCCGATACCCGCTCCGCCATCCGAACCGGGCGGTCCGGGAGCGGCTTCCGCCACCATCGCTTCCACGTCAACGCCCATGGCATCAGCGTGTCGGCGCCAGCAGGCCCGCATCGTGCTCACATCGACGTCGAGCTTGTCACGCTTGGTCGCCATGGAGACCGAAGCCTTCTCTTGGCGGCTCGCGCCGGACGCCGAACCGTTCGTATGTCAGCGCCCGGGCCCTCCAAGAGGAAGGCGGGTTCAACGGCCTTCTCCTCAGCGGCCTCCACCAGCGCGGCGACCGCACGGGCCGTGGTCAGCTGCGCCTTCGGATGGGCGCGGGCTGAATTGCGCGAGCAGAGCAGTCGGGCCCCGGTCGCCGGGTGACATGCGTTCAATCTGCTCGGCGCGGTTTTGCGTCTGGCGGACGGTGTGAACGCACAGGATAATTACGGTTATCCTGTACCTATGCTGATGCCAAGTCAACTTGTGCAGCGATCGGACATTTCATCCGATATGCCAGTCTTGGTGCTGGCATATCGGCAGCACCCGGGTTGGGCCGGATTGGCCCGGACATGCGCGTGCTGGACGGAGCATCAGCTCCGTCCAGCACGTGGGACTTCTCCGGGGAGGGGGGCGTCAGGCGACGACCATCTCCACCACTGCGATGACGGCCATGGTCGCGGAGAAGGCGATGCCGGTCTTCCTCCATCGGGGGCCGCGCGCCTCGCCCCTATGCACGACGTACGCAACGAGGGCGGCGAAGACGGCGCACATCACGCCGATGCCGACCCACCCGGCACGGGCACCGCTCGGCAGGCCCTGCCCCAGGTCCAGCGACTGGAAAAGCAGCCCCAGGTTGACCACGGTGGCGAAGGCCGCCCCGGCCGCCCAGTTCCACCTGCTCTTGACCGGCACGAGGCCGGTGGCGGTGTCTGCCGGAGCCAGCTGGGATCCCACGACGGCGAGGATCGCTGCGGCAATCAACCCGAAGCCGAGGAACAGGATCTGCGTGTCCGTCACGTCTCCCCCTCGATGAGGACGCACCCGCCGGGACCGTGGATCGGCTCCCGCACACCGGTGTCCCTGCATAATAGGGACACCGGTGGATAATGGACAAACAAGGAGGTCAGCGTGGCAGGACGAGGACGACCCGAGGGGCCCATCGCCCCGGAAGCTCCGGAGCCCTTGCGGGAGTTGGTCCTGCGGCTCCGAGAGCACCGCCGCGCTGCCGGTCTGACCCTCGCAGAGCTCGGCGTCGCAACGATGTACAGCAGGGCGCACATTTCCGAGGCTCTTTCCGGCCGCAGAGTCCCCAGCTGGGACCTCGTCGAGCGCATGGCCCGCGCCACCAGCCCTACCCGCCCCACCAGCGACCAGCTGGAAAAGCTGCGGGAGCTGTGGACGAGCGCCCGACAAGCCACGGGGTACCGTCCAGACTCCGCTCCTGCGCGCGCGATGACGAACGTTCTACCCCCCGGTGCCCACCAGGTGATGGACGCTGCCGCGCGGGAGGCGAGGCAGCGCACCGTCCTCCACGACCTGTACGCGCTGACGGGCTTCCCGAGCGTGCGCGAACTCGCGGAGGCGATCAGGCTGTCCCGGTCCGCCGTACACCGCGCCGTCACGGGTCAGTCCTTGGCCGGCGCGAGGGAGGTAGCCGACGGCCTCGTGGCCCGCCTGGTGCCCGAGGAACGAGACGAATGGGCCGCAAGGGTCAGCAGCGTGTTCGACGAGGCGTCGGCACCAGCCGAGGACACGCCGCGGTTCCGCGCCCTGAATGCTGGAGAGGGGCAGGCGGTTGAGATTGCGGGGACGATCAGCGACTTCGAGAGCAGCCTTCGACGCATGAGGAACATGATCGCCCACGGGATGGTGCAGACCTCTCCGGAGATCGCTGCCCAAGTCCTCCTCTTGGCGGCCACCTTGGAGCAGGCCCCCAACCGGCCCGCCAACGCCGCCGTACCCGAGGGGCACCTCACGTGGAACGGCACCGAGTGGGTCAAGTTCGCGGAGGACCAGATGTCGGACACGGTCCTCTTCAAGAGCGACAACGCCGAGGGTGAGGCTGCGGACCTTGTCCGGCCGACCAGCGACAAGGACCAGACATGACCGCGACCGAGCCGGAGGCCGCCCACGGACTGGAGCGGGCGCCCCGGTCGACGCTGAGCACACTGCACCGCAATCCACGAGACCTCTGGCCGGAGCACGCCCGGCGGCTGTACGACTACCTCGTCGACCTGTACAGAGCCGACGACATGCTGCCGACCCTCGCGGCTTCCTGGATCGCCCACCAGCGCTCGACCAACACGCAAAAGTCGTACGCCCGCGGCTTCCGCGTGTTCGACGAGTTTGCCCGCGACCACGGCACGCACCCCATGGCCGTGAAGTTCGTCCTCGCCGACTCCTTCCGCCTATACCTGGAGACCACCCCGACGTGGGTGCGGGTCAAGGGCGGCCGGCGCGGCGAGATGAGCCGGACCGGCAAGCCGTATTCGGACGCCTCGCGGAAGAACGCCCTGTCGGCGGCCTCCAGCTTCTTCACCTACCTGAACAAGGTCAGCGACGACGGGGTGAAGAACCCCTTCGACGGGGTCCAGCGGCCCTACGTCGACCCGACCTACTCCCCCACGCCCGGATACACCGAAGCCGAGTGGGCCCGCTTCGTGGCCGTCGCCCGCGACGAGCACCGCGTCGCGGCGTACCGCAAGCGCGCGTACGCCCTGCTGCTCGTCCTCTACACCTGCTGCCTGCGCATCGACTCCCTGCTCAACGCCCGTGTCGAGGACCTCGGATACGACAAGGGGCACCGTGTGCTGCACCTGGAGAAGGTGAAGGGGGGAGGCCGGATGAAGCCGATCCCGCCGGTAGCCTGGGATGCCCTGCAGGACTACCTCAACGGCCGGACCGAGGGCTGGCTGTTCTGCACGGCCAGCGGCGGCCAGCTTGACGAACCGGCCCTGTGGAGGCTGCTCCAATCCCTGGCCAAGCGCGCCGGGCTCCCGCTGCGCGGCCCACACGGCACCAAAGTTGATGCCATCACCCACGCCCTGGCGAAGAACGACGCACGCCCCGACAAGGTGCAGCGCTGGGCCGACCACAAGGACTCCCGCACCACTCAGCGCTACAACCAGCGCAAGGAACTACTGGACGACAGCCCCGGTTACGGCATCGCGGCCGACATCGCCGGCGTCCTGGAGCACAGCGAGGCCTGACGTGCCCGGCGGCAGCATCGGCAGGAGTCTTTGGCGAGGCCGCAGTCGCCATCAGCGCCATCGAGTATCTGGTCGTCCCGGGGTGGGCCGAAAAGGGCGCAGGCTGAGTAGCGCATTGGGTAGTGCAATTTCCCCAATTCCTGACGATGTTGGGCAGACGGCGGCCATCATGACCGCAGGGCTGTGACGCGACCCCGGAACTCGTTCTGGCTGTGGGGTGGCGATGGCGCGAAGTGCGAACCGAGAGGGGCACGCACATGGCTGACTCGATTGAGGATTGGTACGCCCAGTACGACCTGCCCGGGGGCGACCTTACGAGGGCACCGAACTACTACTACAGCGAAGATGACGACCCCGTCCGCACCTCAGCAGGAGGCTCGTTCGTCTACGGGGCGCCCGAGCCGTACCGGGAAGACACCCTCGACTGCGCTGGTTGTGGGCATACGCATCCCGAGAACCTTGACGAGCGAGGTCGCTGCCCCTACTGCCGCTGACGACGCGACAGGGAATCAGGGGGCGTCCCTAGCCGTGCTCTTAGCCGTGAAGCACCGATGAAACCTGCACACCCAGGCACTCAAGATGCCACCCTAAAGAGAGAAGATGCAGGTAGGAGCCACTGGCTACAGACCCTGTTGCTCTCCTACAGCGGGTGTCGCAGGTTCGAATCCTGCCGGGGGCACAACGCGTTACCGCTCTGACCTGGGATTTATCCCCCAGGTCAGCGCCCTAGTCGGCCTCGGACTCCTCGTCCGGGGCCGTTTGCGTGAGCGGACGGGGAGTTGATCTCCCGAATATCGCCCAACGGATCAGCGTCATCCGGCACGCACTCCGCGTCGGGCTTCTCCGCCTCGTCGGGCTCTGGCTCCGCTTCGGGAGCGGCGTTCTCGCCTGTGGCGCGGGCACGCGGTACGAGCTGGGCCGCGACCCCGGCGATCGCCAGGTCTGCCTCGGGAAGCAGGCTCGTGTACGTGTCGGCCGTGATGGCGATCGAGGAGTGGCCGAGCATCTCCTGGACGTCCTTCAAGTCGGCCCCGGCGGCGTGAGCGAGGGTCGCGGCACCGTGGCGGAGGTCGTGGAGCCGGACCGGTGAGAGGTCGATCTCCTCGTACAGCTCGATGAACCGCCTTGTGACGTCGGCGGGATGGAGCATCTCGCCGTTCTCTTGGTGGATCGTTCTCCTCGGTGGTGTAGCCGTCGTGCGGATCGACGTCGGCGAGCTTCGGCGGTAGGTCCGGTGGTGTGCCGCCGTCTTCGCGGATGAGGGCGCGGGCGATACGGAGCCGGCACCGAGGACGTCGGCGTCCAGGTCGAACCGTGCCGCTCAGCTCCGCACGGCCGGAGGCGGGACTCTCGTCAGCTCTCGACTCCGGTCCGCAGCCCGGGTGTGGGCGAACGACAGGCAGGCCCGCAGATCCAGAGCCGGAACAGCAGGCCCTGATGACGCACATCGCACAGCACCTCGCCGTTCGGCCCCAGGTACCGGGCGCAGCGCGCGCACTCCATGGCCATCTGCTGGCGGGGGCGGAGGCGGGCGATGTCTGGGAGGGACGGGGTCGCCGCGATCGGGGCGCTCACTCGTCACCCTCAATGCGAAGTTCGACCCAGACCTCTTTGCCCCATGGACGTCTGACCGGGCCGCGCAGGTCATAGCCCCAGCGGTCGGCGATGCCGTCGATCAGGAGCAGGCCACGGCCTGACTCGTCGTCCTCACCCGCCTGGCCGAGAACCGGCAGGTGCGAGGGCTTCCGGTCCACCACCCCGACCCGTACCCGCGTCGCGCTCGGCCGCCCGACGATCAGGCGGATCGAGCGGCACGGGGTGTGCCTGACAGCGTTCGCGACCAGCTCCGAGATGATCAGAGCAGCGACGTCGACGAGGTTGTCGAGATGCCATGCGCCGAGGGCGTCACGGACGAGCTTGCGGCCGATCTCGGCCGTGGACGGCTCGCAAGGGAAGGTCTGGCTGTACGTGGGCGGGCCGACGGCAGCGGCCTCAACTGTTGTTCTCAGACTCGTCATTGAGGTGGAGCCTTCGTGTTGTCTCGGCGCCCGGCCACCGCCCTCGGAACACTGCAGAGGTGGGCCAGGCCGTCTAACAGCCGCTCGTACGGCGGAGGCGACGGGCGACCAGCACCCAGACAACTCCTGTTCCTCACAGGTTGGTTAGGACGTTCAAGCGCTCATCTGGCGGAAGAACCTAGGTCGTTTTGACCAGCCCTTTACCTGGCGGGGCGGGGATCGCGAGGGCTACCGTGCCTGCATGGACACCACCCGCAACACCGTTCTTGAGGCGTGGATGGCCGAGCACGGCTACAGCTCCAACAGCTTCGCCGAGGCCGTGAACAGGGCCCTCGAGCGGTTGACCGGGCGCTCTGGAGGGCTCGACGGTTCGTCGGTCCGTGCGTGGAAAGCGGGCCGGGTCACGTGGCCGAAGTCAGCGGCCCGCAAGGCACTCGAGGATGTCACCGGACTACCCGCCATCGCTTTAGGGTTCGTGCCACGGGGCCGGCCTTCGTCCACCCCGGCCTCACCGCAGCAGGAGGACCCCGACATGAAGCGTCGTACCCTCGTCGGCGGCATCGCGGCGGCTGCTGCCGCAGCAGCAGCCGCGCCCGGCACCGCATCGCCGCGCCGTATCGGCATGAGCGACGTCAACCGCCTGAACAAGCGCTTCGCCGAGATCATCGCCAGCGACCACCGCCACGGCGGACAGCTCGGGATCGAGCAGCACGCCGCCGCCCTCGCCGACGAGGCGCTGAACCTCCAGAACGCGGGCACCGCAACCCAGCGCGTACGCAGCACCCTCTATGCCTCCGCAGCAGCCTTCCGCTCCTCCGCGATGTGGGCCGCCATCGACGGCCGACGCTACGACGTCGCCAAGGGACACATGCGCGAGGCCCAGTCCCTCGCGGAGATGTCCGGCGACCAGGCGATCAAGTTCCGCATCTGGAGTCACGCGGGCACCATGTATCGCCACATGGGCCGACCCGCAGACGCGCTCGCCGCCAACGACGTCGCCCGCAACCTGCACCTCACACGCCGTGACCCCCTGTTCGCCTGCCTGGGACACGCCCGCCAGGCCGCCACCCTCGGCCTCACCGGCGACACCGCAGCCGTACGGCATGCCCTCGGCTGTGCTCAGGACGCACTCGAACACGCCGATCCGGATCTCGGTCGCCCGGTGTGGATGGCTGCTGCCCGCGACGGAGCAGAGCTTGAGACACTCGCTCTGTCCGCGCACCTCCGCCTTGGCAACTTCGACCAGGCCGAATCGCATGCCCACCGAAGCCTGACCCTGCTCCGCCCTCAGATGCAGCGCGACCGCGCCATCAACACTGCCCGGCTCGCACACGCCCAGCTCGGACAGCGCGAAGCGGACGCGGCGACGGCCACCGCGATGACGGTCCCCGCTGACGTCGCCACGCAACACGCCCGGGTCACGCGCATGCTGCAAGAGTTCGGGGCCGCGCTCCGCGCCACCGCGCCCGGCAGCGCCACCGTCCAGACCTGGACCGAGCACACCGCCACCTGGAGGATGGCCGCATGAGAACGGCGCTCGCCATCGAACTGCGCACGTTCACCACCTTCGACCCCGTCCGCGGCGATCTTCTCGACGTGTACGCCGACGTGCGCGCCCTCCTGGCTCCACCTGCCCAACTACGCGGTCACCGCGCTCGGCGAGGGCATCGACCGGCACAGCACCGAGCCAGGGTTCACGGCTGTCCTCGCATACGCGGACGGACATCCGGTCGGCTACGCCTACGGCAACACCATCGAGCACGGCGACCGCTACTGGCAGCGCACAAGCCCGACGCCGGCGATCAAGTACACCGAGCACCCGACAGTGGCCCTGAAGGAGATCGGCGTCCGGCCGACCTGGCGCAAGACCGGCACCGCCCGCCGCATCCACGACGCTCTCCTCGCCGCACGCGACGAGCCCTTCATCACACTCATGGTCAACCCTGCCGCTGGCGACGGAAAAGTCTACGCGCTCTACAAGTCGTGGGGATACGAGGACATCGGACAGAGTCAGCCGTCACCGGCCTCGCCGGTCCTCACCGTGATGATCCGCGCCACCCTCTAACTTGCTCAGAAGTCCGTACTCCACCGCGGGGGTCAAGGACGTACGTCTCGGACGCTGACGTTGGCGCTCGCCTGTACCGATTCGAGTATCGGCCTCGATCTGTACCTCTTGGCGGACCGTGATGCGGGTCTGGCCGGCCTGGTGCAGGTGCTGGAGGCGTGCGGCGCGCTGCTGGTCGACATGGTGCGTACCACGCCACCCCGGGTCCGCGCCCGCCACGCCACCGGGGTGTCGGACCCCGCTCTCTGCTCTCTGCTGCTCGCCCGTCTGTTTCCAGAGGCCGGGCGGCGCGGATCCCTGGCTCACCGTGTTGTGGGCCACCGGCGCGCCGAACTACCGGGGCACCCTCGTCTCACCACGTGACGCTCGGACAGCACACCGCGGTCATAGGAGCGGATCGGTCTCAGCTGCGTCAGTCTGATGATCGTGTCCGTACCGAGGCGAGAGCTCACCGGGCCACCCACCACAACTTGCAACCCGGCGACCTATGCGGTCACGGCACTAGCTGGTCCACCACCCCCACAAAAGGGCGGCCAGTGTCCGCAGCGCGGCACCGACAATCCAACGCACAACGAGCACGGCGATCCGCCGCCGCAGCCTTGGCGTTCGCCACACGTACCGCGCTTTACGACAAAGTTTGCGCATTGTCTGTCCCATCCGTGGACTTGACCAACCAAGCGATCGGTCACACATCACCTGACCTGTTCGGATCGGGGTTCGGCGAGAAGTAACTCCCGCCGGACTACAGGTATGTGGTGGTCAGACAGGCAAGGAATAAGGTTCGGAGAAGGTTCGGAACGAACGGGGAATGGCATGGTGGACATCCCGGCGGCAGCCTCACGTCTGGCCGAGGAGCTGAGGGCAAGTCGGCAAGCATCTGGGCTCACGTTCGGTCAGATCATCCAGCTGGGCGAGCGACAGTCTCCTCCCGTCGCCCTGACCAAGAGCAGTCTCAGCGAGTGGTTCAAAGCTCAGAGTGTTCCGCGGGCAGGGCCATCCTTCGCTTTCCTGACCGAACTTCTCGATAGCCGCGCTGGTTCCAGGCCCGGGCGACAGTCCCGTGCTCGGTGGGAGGATCTACGCCGAGCAGCCGAGCAGAGCAAGACCACGGCCCGCCGCGACATTGCGGCGTCCGGGACCCGCACGCAGAAGCAGCCTGGCGATAAGCCCCGCAGCGCAAAGCCGCTGCGCATAGGTCTGGTCCCCGAACCAGCCGATGTGCTCGTCGAGCGGGGACATCGCGATGCCCTGGCACGCGCTCTGTATGGCCCCGAGGACAGTGGCATCGAGGACGCAGCCAGCACAGCTGTTACGGGGCGCGTGATCACAGGAGCCGGAGGCGTCGGCAAGACCAGCCTGGCCGCCGACTACTGCCGCCGTGCCGCTGACGAGGCAGGCGGTGGAGTGGACATGCTGATGTGGGTGACGGCGAACAACACGCCTGCCGTGACCGGTGCCTATGCTCAGGCAGCCCGCGATCTTGAGCTGGTACCCAGCGGCGAGACCACCATGTATGCCGCTGAGCAATTCCTCAACTGGCTCCGTGTCACCGAACTCAGCTGGCTCATCGTCCTCGATGACGTGCACTCCCCCGGTGCACTTGAGGGACTGTGGGTGCCTCGCCGCACCGCCGGTCGTGGGAGGGTCATCGTCACCACGCGCAGCCGCGAAAAAGATCTCGTAACGGCAAGTGGACATCCATTCCTACCGGTTGGCGTCTTCAGCGCCGCAGAATCCCTCACCCACCTGCGCAACACGCTGCAACGGGCCGTGCCCGCCGATGCCGACGCGGATCTGGCGGGGCTCGCCGATGACCTTGGTCATCTTCCCCTGGCGCTGTCGCGGGCCGGCGCATACCTCGACTACAACGCCTCGTGCAGCATCCCTCGTTACCGAAGCCTGCTCGCGGACCGCCGGCTCACCCTTGAACGACTGATCCCTGCTGTGCGCGGCAGTGCTACGACAAGCTCACTGGCAGCGCTGTGGGACATCTCCGTGGACCAGGCCGACCAGCACACCGGCATGCTGGCCCGGCCCATGCTCGAACTGGCCGCCGTCCTCGACGGGACAACCGGCATTCCCGCCCCGCTGTTCACCAGCGGCGCCGCACGCGCTTGGCTGACCGAGCGCAGCAGAACAGGCCGAGCCGTCGACGAGGTTGAGGCCGAGCACACCTTGGCAACGCTGGACCGACTCCATCTCGTCGATCACACCCCGGGCGAGGGTTGTGACGACGCATGGCTGGTCCGCGTGCACCAGCTCATCCAGCGTGCCGTGCGCGAGCAGCAACCTCCTGGTTCATCGCCCGACGTCCGGACACAGCGTAGGGACACCGTCCTGCCGACGGCGGCCCACGCCCTGCTTGACATCTGGCCCGACACCGAGGATGACCAGGACCACGCACTGCGGCTGCGGGCCAGCGCCCGCTCGCTGGCCACTCACGACCAGGACGGCGAAAACCACCCCCTGTGGGAGGACGACACCGCGTACACCGTTCTCTTCCGACTGGGCACCAGCGCGGGTGAATCCGGCGACATTTCCTGGGCACGCGACCATTTCGACGCGCTCGGCTCCCTCGCCCACCGGCACCTCGGAGCCGACCACCAGCACACCCTTGTCGCCCGAAGCGAGCTGTCCCGCTGGCAAAGCCAAGCCGGAGATCACGCCGGAGCGATCCAGACCCTGGAAAGTCTTGAGACGGACCAGATCCGGTTGCTCGGCTACGAGGCCCCCGAGACGCTCGTGACTCGTCACAACCTTGCAGTCGAGCGAGGTGCGGCCGGCGACACTAGCGGCACCATCGCGGCCCTCAATGAGATTCTCGCTGTCCGGCAGAGAAACGGAGCGAGCCGTGGGGCGATACTCGCTACTCTCCACAACCTTTCTTATTGGAAGGGCGTCGCGGGTGACGCAGTAGAGGCTGCTGCCGCTTACCACAGGCTGATCCCCCTCATGGAAGAAGAGTTCGGTCCCGATGCCGATGGCACCCTGACCGCCCGCCACAATCTGGCCCGCTGGCTGGGCGAAGCAGGCAACGCTGCCGAGGCCGTCAGCTTGCTCGAAGCGCTGCTACCCGACCAGACACGAGCGCTCGGGCCCCGGCACCTGCGCGCCCTGTCCACCAGGCAAAGCCTTGCCCGTTGGCAGGGAGAAGCAGGCGAGACGGATAAGGCCATCGACGGGTATCAGGCGCTGATCCCCGACATGGGTGAGATCCTGGGCCCAGACCATCCCGAGCTGCTCACCGCGCGCCACAACCTCGCCCGTTTGCAGGCAAGAACCGATCCGGCCACCGCATCTGAGAACCTCGCCGTCGTCGTCGCCGACAGAACCCGAGTCCTCGGCCCTCACCACCCCGACACATTCAGCTCCCGACACAGCCACGCCCTGTGCTTGGGCTGGGCAGGAGAGCCCCAGAAGGCTGTACAAGCACTGGAGGATGTCCTCCGTGATCAGCAGTGCCGCCTCGTGCCAGAAGGCGCAGGAATTCTCAGCACACGCCACAGCCTCGCCGTCATGCGTGGCCGTGCAGGAGCACCCCTGGCCGCCATCGCCGCACTGCAAGAGCTCCTCTCCGACCAGGAACGCGTCTTGGGCCCTGGCCACCTCCAAACCCTGACGACCCTCGACAGCCTTGGCCACTGGCAGGGCGAAACGGGCGACGCGCAGACGGCATGCGACACCTACCAGGCCCTGCTGACCCACATCGAACGCCACCTTGGCACTGATCACGTCGCCATATTGTCGGTACTGGACAAGCTCGCCATGTGGCGCGGACGCGCTGGCCACCCCAGGGAAGCCGTCGGCATTCTCACCCGGATGCTCACAGACACACGACGCCTCGTAGACCCTGCTCATCCCATCATCACCACCATCAGCAACAACATCGCCTACTGGCTGAATCAAGCCGACATTGAGGAACACCGCGACCGACGCGGAGACCCACCACCACAGGTTCCATGAAGCCGCAGATGTGCCCTGGGTTCGGTGGAGCCGTACGCAAGGGATCGACGCCAGATTGGGAGATCAGGTGGCCCATGGCTGCAAGCTTCTCCGCTCGGGCAGAGTCACTCGCGGCCCATGAGTTGGGCAAGTATTGCCACCACAGCAGTGGCTCCCACCAAAGCTGCGCCGACTTCGGGTGCATGTAGCGTCAGGGTGACGAAGAGGGCTCCGACCAGCAGGAGGACTACGAGGCGCACGCTGATCTGTTCCATGAGGATCTACCTTCCGTATGGCACCGACTGGGTTGTGCATCCAGCGTGGGTGCTTCCCGGACGGCCCTGACAGCTCAAGACGATTGCTGACAGCATCGGCCAAGAATCAGCCGCTGCATGACACGCATGACAGATCCTGACGCCCGTGAGTACAGGTGCCAACGCGCCTGATTTAGAAAAGATGCAGAAGCACCGGAGGGGGCAGAGACAGTGGTCGCTCAGTCGTGGAAGAGGCCCGATCTAGCTGATCAGCCTTACCTGAAGAAGCTGAACGACGAGCTCCACGATCTGAGGCTGGACGCGGGACTACCGTCAGCCCGCGCTATTCGCGACCGCGTCGGGAAGGACGCGCACGACTACTGGATCGTGAATCACCAAGCAGTGTTGGACACTTTCCAGAAGCCAGACTTACCGCTGTGGGGCCGCCTTGAGTTGATCGCCCGCGTCCTGGCCGAATTCGCTCGACACAGCGACGTAGACGCCCAAGTTGATCGTTTCAAGACTCTCTGGAAGCAGGTCGTCAGGGAAACGGTCGCCCAAGCATCAGTACACCCTCCGGCAAATACCACAGCATCCGCCGGAGACGGTGGCAACGCGACTGCCTCTTCCGAGGGCTTACCAAAGCAGGACGCCGGGGCCCCAAGTGGGCAGCCAGCAGAAGAGCCACCAGCTGACAAGAAGACACCGACCAACGCCAATCAAGACTCCGCGCAGTTCAACTACGCGCATGAGTCGTTGAAGGGGCTGATCCTCAACGCGGCGCAGGCTCTGTGGCACGACAAAGACGCGTTGAGAGTGTTCCTTGGTGTAGTTCGCCGTAGTGAAGGCTTCGTCAGGATGGCTGACGCCGCGGAGGAGCAAAGGCCGGCGAACGCGACGTTCTACGGAGTGAAGAGCAGAGAGTTCGATGTGGACCGCTCCCCGGCGCGGCTGGAGTTGGTCACGCTGCATCGCCGCCTTGACGAACATAGGCTGAAGCGCAAGTGGTCCTTCACTGATATGGAGGAGCAGACGGGGATCTCGTCAGATGCGTGGATCCGCTGGTACACCCACGATGAGCTGCCCGAGCGAGAGGCACTTGTCGCGTTCTCCCACATGGCGAGCCTGACGCACGAGGATCACGTCCTGTTGCTCGGTCTGTGGGACGCAGCTCATGACGCGCTGGAGGTGCAGCAACGCACTGCCTCATTGCCGTCCAGCATCAGCTTCGATGAAGCGTGGACCATGCGCGATCCGGCAGCACCGAGGTTGTGGGCACTTGCGGGTGTCGGGGGCGAGAACCTGGCCGCATATGGCCCTGATCTGGCCTCCGGCACGGCTCCCGCGTTCGTTGTGGCCGGGCCCGCAAAGTCAGGTCGCTCCACCGCACTGGTAAACATCGCACGCTCACTGCTCGCATCTGGTACCCAGCTCGCCTTAGCCACACCCAGGCCCTCGCCTCTACGGGAGTTGACCGATCGAGACGGCGTAGTTGCTTGCTTCGATCAAGACGACATCGGGCACGACGAACTCGAGGAGGCCCTGTCAGTGGCGTCCGCTGGGGAGCCGCTCGTTGTCGTGATGGACGACGCAGAGGTCTTGGGCGAGTGCGATGCCCAGCATGTGCTGCGGAACCTGTTGGAGCATGGCTTCGACGAGGGTACGGCGCTGGTCCTGGCCGGCGATGAAGGCAAGCTCGGGCCGAGCTACCCCTGGCTGGGCAAAGCGAAGAGAGCCCACCGCGGACTCCTTCTGTCTCCTCAGGAGCGGCACGCTGGTGATTGGATCGGCATCAAGACGGGAGACTCCGTTCTCGGCCGCCCTCTCGCTCTTGGCGGGGGCTGGCTCCACCTTGGGGACGGCAAACTTATGGCTGTGACCGTGCCGCGGTAAGGGCTGCCCCCTCATTGGGCGGCGACCCCCTCCCTCTCGTAGCCCACGTCGCCTCGTCGTTCGGTGGCGGGAGAATCTCGACCTGAATGGGTGCCTCACCTCAACGGGATAAGACTTCCATACTTCATCTTCAAGGCCCAGCGCACAGCGCGGGCCCGCGCCGCCTCTGCGACGCGCTGCGTGCATGCGGGCAGGAAGGAAAACCTGCTAAGGCGGTCTGGCGCGATCCTCCAAGATCATGGCCTCAACGTCGTGCTTTACCGGGCAGGTCACAGACCGCCCGACGCGTCGGAAGCCTACGGGGCCGTGATCACTCGCGCCAAAGCAGTTCCGAGCCAAAGTCGTTCGACCACCTAGCCGGTTACCTGTATGACGCAAGCTGGACAAGGCTAAGTGCTGACCTCGTCTTCCTCGCCGGAACGGCCAGCATCCGAGTCATCGATCACTACACCCTTGAAGCGAAGAACCTCAAGAGTGAGAGCTGGCAAGCCCATACGAATCGACATTTGCTGCATGAGCTCACGAGCATTGGGCCGCATCACCAATCGGGCTGTCGACTGAGCAAGCGGTATTGGCCGGAGCCCGACGAACCCGCGCCGACAACGAGCTGCGCAAGGGGTGCGGGACCAGGGAGCCGTAGGAGGCCGCGTGGTCGACGACCCCCCGGAGCGCTATCCACGTGAGGGGATCCCGCTCGGCCGTAGCGCGGACAGCATCTGGTTCGGCCACAGCTACTCCACCGAGACACCGCGCGCCCGCTGACGCCGCCGTCCCAGTGACGACCTCCAGGGTTCACCGGCGCACGGCCTTCGTCGGCCTCAATCCGTCTCCGTGAGCCGTGTGCTCAGGACGAGTGCCGTCGAGCAGTCCAATTCCACGCTGATCAGCTGCGGATGGTCCAGCAGCGCCTTTCTGATCTCGCTGGGCCGCTCCAGCTCGAATGCGTCGTCCCCCGCCGCCGGCTGTGTGTCGTCGACGAGGAGATGGCCCCGGGGGCGCAGTGCCGCGACGGTGAGGTCGAGGTGGTCGAACGTTCCGCCCGGGGCGTCGGCGAAGACCAGGTCGTACGGGCTGCCCTCATAGAGCGCCGTCGTCTCGTCGGCGGCGAAGGCGACATAGCTGGGCCAGACTCCGCGGTGGGCGGGGTCGGTCGTCGCGGGGTCCGGTCCTGCGCTCGTCACCTCGACGTCTTCGCGGTCCGCCAGGCCGGCCACGATCCACGCCGTGCCCGTGCCCGCGGACGTGCCCAGCGCGAGGATACGGCCGTACGGGGGGACTGCGGCGGCTAGGGCGGCCAGCATGCGCCCGGCTCCGGAGGGCGGGAGGCCGCGTGACGGTCCCGGCCTGCCGCAGGCACTCCTCGTGCTGTGAGCCGCCATGCCGTTCTGCTCCTTGGGTGGGGGCAGGGCCGTGCCGAGGCGCCGCCTGGACACCACTGTGGGCCCCGATCTGAGAAGGCGCATGCCCGGCCGTCGGCCATACCGCCGGATGGGTGGTCGATCAGGGGAAGCGGCGCGGGGCCTACGCACGGGCACGGCGCCTGGGAGCGGTGTGAAGTGGAGCCGCTTTATCGAGTTATCGAGAGTTCGGCAGGGGAGCGCTAATTTGGAGTCGGCAATTCCCCTTGCCTGCAACCGAGTTCGGGGTGGGCAGCCGGTCCGTTGTCAGTGGCGGATGACAGGATTGGATCCATGAACACTCTCGACGGGCGGCCCGTCCCGCCCTTTCAGGCAGACGAGCGCACCATGCTCGAGAGCTGGCTCGCGTTCCACCGCGCGACGCTGGCCGTCAAGTGCGAGGGGCTGGACGCGGCCGGGCTGCGGAAGGCCTCCGTAGAGCCCTCGGGCATGACGCTGCTCGGGCTGTTGCAGCACATGACCGTGGTCGAGCGGAACTGGTTCCAGCGGGTGTTCGCCGGTCGGGACGTGCCGCGGGTGTACGAGGGGAACAAGGACGGGTTCACGCTGTACCCGGAGAAGGAGAAGGACCTCGACGAGGCCCTGGCGGCATGGCGGGCCGAGATCGCCGTCGGCGAGGAGATATGCGCCGGCCGGTCCCTCGACGACACCGGTGTGTTCAGGGGCGAGGCGGTCAGTCTCCGCTGGATCCTGGTGCACATGATCGAGGAGTACGCGCGGCACAACGGGCACGCCGATCTGATCCGGGAGCGAGTCGACGGCACGACGGGGATCTGACACGGGGATCTGACAGACGGCGGGGGCGGGCTACGGGTCGGGCGGGCCCCCGGCCAGTCGCGGCCGAGAGCCCGTCTGGCACGGGGGCTCCCCCCGCCCTCGCCGCCTTCCCGCGTCGTCAGTCGTCCGCCAGGCGGATCGACTGCGCGTGGCGGAAGACATCCCGCGGGTCCCAGCGCCTCTTGACCTCCTGCAGACGCTCGTAGTTGTCGCCGAAGTAGAGGCGGTACCAGGGCTGGCCCGAGCGGTTCCAGTACGGATCGTTCAGGTCGGTGTCGGGGTAGTTGATGTAGCAGCCGTCGGTCACCGACTCGCCGTGCGGCACGCCGTCCTCGCCCGTCGCCGAGTCCTCCGCCGCGCCCGCCGCACCCGTCGCAGCCGTCGCGCCCGCCGGGACTTCAGGCCGTTCTAGGATCGGCACGCCCCCGGTGTCCTCGTACATGTCGCGGTAGAACTCCCGGATCCAGCGCAGGTGCGGCGCCTCGATCGACGCGTCGGCCTCGGCGTCGTGGTGGTCGGCGACGCCGTCGTCGTTCACGTCCGTCTTCCAGCTCCAGTACGTCTGGTACTGCAGCTTCATCACGGAGCTGCGCTGGTAGACAGCGGTGTCGCCGCTCTCGGGGAGGTTCACCGCGGCACCGTACGAGTCGACTTGGAGCAGCGCCTGCGGGTTGTCGTAGTCGTCCCGGGTGAGGTGGCTGAAGATCACGTCGAGCTGGCGCTCGGTGAACCCGCGGTTCATGTACGCCGACTTGTACTTGCCGCACTGGTTGTCGCCGGAGCCGTTCAGCGTCTGGGTCGCCGTCAGCCAGGGCAGTCGGGTCGGCACGTCCAGGCCGCCCATAGGCGCGTGCTCGCCCATGCGCCGGTCCAGCGGCGTGGGTTCGACGCCCAAGTCGCGGGTGATCCAGTCGAGGAACGCCTCCAGCCGTGCCACGCTGTCCGGCCGGGTGGCGTCGAGCTGGGTGATGAGCCCGACCTTGCCGTTGCTGTGGTGCGTCAGCTTCAGCAGCGTGAACATGTCGCTGTAGTCGCCGCGCAGCCCCTCGGGAAGCCGCTGGGTGTTCTCGTACTCGAAGAACAGCCCGTAGTTCCGCACGAGCGACTTGAAGCCCTCCGGGTTCTCCTTCAGCCTCTCCCACGGCCAGGCCACGGCGCTGAGCAGGACCTGCGACGGGGGCTTGGGCAGACCCTTGAACCAGTACCGCGTGACGACGCCGAAGTTCCCGCCGCCTCCCCCGGTGTGCGCCCACCACAGGGCCTGGAGCTCCGGCTCGGGCGAGTCGCGGCGGGCGATCACTACCTCGGCGTGCTGTTCGTCGCGGACGACCACGACCTCCACCGCGTACAGATAGTCCACCGTCAGCCCGTGCTGCCGGGACAGCAGTCCGTACCCGCCGCCGACGATATGGCCGCCGGCGCCCACGGAGTAGCAGGATCCTCCCGGCAGGGCCACTCCGAAGGGGCCGTAGAGGTGGGTGGCGACATGCCAGTTGGTCGCCCCCGCCTCGACGCAGTAGGCCCCCATCTCCTGGTCCAGGTACGCCCGGTCCATCTGGCCGAGGTCGAGGATCACGCTGACGTCGTCGCCGCAGACGAAGTTCTCGTAGCAGTGGCCGCCGGATCGCACGGTGATCCTGGGGAGCTCGTCCACCGGACCGTGACCCGCCAGGAACTTGTTCAGCGCGGCGACGACCTCGTCGGTCGAGCCGACCACGGTCACATAGTCCGGCGTCGCGATCCACCGCTGGTTGAACCCTCTGCGCAGGGCTTCGTACCGCGCGTCACCCGGACCGACCTCGGTCCCGTAGTCGGCTCCGGTCCTGACCTCGTTCACCGTCATACGGTCTCCCCCACCCCTGATCGACGACCTTGTGTAGTCATACGCCTACCATCCGTGATGTCCGCTGATAAGGGATTACCCGGCGGCGACTACTCGAAGGGCGTCAATCGCGGCGAACGGGGTTTGAACCGGGCCTGGAAAGGTCTGGAAAGGCCCGGAGCGGGCTGGGTACGGGTCTCTAGCGGGACGTCGGCCGGCGGCGCCCACGCGCAGGAAGACAGACGTTCGGGCCTCATGGCGGCCCTTTCCGGCCTAGGGTCGGTGCGCATGAGTCAGTACGCGACTGCGATACAGGACCAGGCACAGGAACAAGAACACTTCGGCCCCAGCGGCCATGACATCCGCCAGCCCGTCCGCGTGCACGCGGTTCGGTGGCCCGACCCCGGCGGCATCGGGTGGGCCGAGGCGCGGACGATGTGCGGCCGTCCGGCGGCCGGCATGGAGAAGGCAGTCCACACGGCGCCCGACCCCGCCACCTGGCACGCTCCCCGGTGGGACGGCCTGCACTGCGACGCCTGCGACACAGCCGTACGGGAACGCGAACAGCAACGGGCGGGGTAAGGGAAGAAGGAGGGGCAGGGCGCGGGCGACCCGCCTCAGGAACGGCACTCCGCCCGCATCGGCGCCGCCGCGTGATGCGCCCCCTCGCGGTCGGCGCCCGAGTCCACGCCCCTGTCCACGAGCCGTACCGTGAGCTGCTGTTCGCTGACCGGGACCTTCGCGATGACCTGGCCGCGGCCGCGCAGCTCGGTCTGGTCGATCGTGAAGGACTTGATCGCGCTGTCCGGGTTGGCGGGGTCCGCCAGGACGAGGTACGTGGTGGGCTGCCCCGCCACATCGCTGTCCCGCTCGCTCTGCGGGATCGTGACGGCGATCGAGCAGGTCTGGTACCCGCTGCCGACGTACCAGGACCACGTCGCCGCGCTCTCGCCGTCCTCGCCCTTGTTGCCCGACATGGGGATCGCGGAGAAGCTCCCGTCGCAGCCGTCGCCGCTGCGTCCGCCGGAATCCACGGTGTACCAGCCCTCGTCGCCGTCCTCGAAGCGGCCGACTTCGCTATAGCGGCCACCGCCGGTGCAGCCGGGGCCCGCCCAGGCGGAGTAGGAGGGGCCCTGCGCGTTCTGCGGAGGCTCCGGCTCCTTCGGCTTCCTCGGGTCGACCTTGCTCGGGGTCGGCAGCGGCGAGCGCGAGGGCGTCACCCGGTCGGTGGGCGCGATCCGCTGGGGAGGCCCGCCGATGTCGCCCGGGCCCAGGCCGCCGCCGCCCGGGCGGTCGGAGTCGCCGCCGGACGCCTCGGCCCCGCCCGCCGGTTCGGCGCCGCCGCCGGACAGCGCCATCGCCGACACCGCCAGGGCGAGCGCCGTCAGCATGACGCCCCCGGCCAGCACGATCTTCCCCGTGCGCGAGAGCAGGGAGACGCGTCCCGCCAGGGTCTCCCCGGCGACCCAGCGCGATCTAGGCCTGCCTTCCGCACCGCACTTCGGGCATCTCACCCCAAGCGCACCGTCACCCTTGCCGTCGCATCGTTCGCAACTCATGTCGCACCTGAACCACTAGACCAACTGCGCGGTATGCCAGAGCAGTCCACTATGCAGCAGCGTGCGGGGCGCAGATAGTGTTAACGCAGGTAACAAGGCCAATCGCGCCGCTGCGGACGTCGCCGCGCCGCCACGAAGGCCGACGCGCCGCCGATCATCGCGCCCCTCACGGCGCCCCGATCACAGATCACCGCGCCGCCACGAAGGCCGCCACGCCGCCGCGGACGTCGCCGCGCCCCCACGAAGGCCGCCACGCCGCCACGAAGTCATCGCGCCTCCGCGGAGATCACCCCGCGCCAGCAGAGAAGTCACCCGCCTCAGCAGCAAGCTCACCCCGCGTCAGCGGAGCTCGTCCGGGCAGGGCGTGCCGCGCGGAATGTCGTACGGCGCGGCCAGCCGGTAGACCCCCGGCTCGGGCGCGAGCAGCTCGGTCCACTCGTCGCCCTCCGCGTTCTTCTCCGTCTTCAGCAGACAGCCGTGCAGATTGACGTACTCCTTGGGCCCGTCCTCGCGCGCCCTCGACTCCGCGGTCTCCTGCGGCGGCGTCACCTTCGTTCCGTCCTCGTCGACGATGCTCAGCCACGGCGAGTGCGGGACCCGGATCAGCACCCGGCCCGCCTCGCGCACATGGAGCCGCATCTCGCCAGCGCCGGCGCGCTCCACCGTGGCCGGCGCGTCCGCCAGCGGGACGGGGTCCTTGACCGCGAACAGCTGCCAGTTGTCGTCGCCCCAGACACGCGTCAGATACGGCTGGCCGCGGCGTACGAGCTCCGCCTCCTGGGCCGCGCCGGTGGAGTCCGGCGACCCGGCCGGCAGAACGACGTAGTGGACGGCCCAGCGGTCCAGCCAGGCCCGGTAGCCGGCGGCGGTGAGGACCTTGTCCTCGTCGTAGAAGAGAGGGTTCCGCTTCATGTCCGCCTGCCGGTTCCAGCCGCGAGCCAGATTGACGTACGGAGCGAGGGCGGAGGCCTCGCGGTGGCTGCTGGCGGGGACGACCTCGACCCGGCCGCGCTCGGCGCCCACCTCCTGGAGGCGGTTGACCAGCGGCGCGAGCTCGCGGTTCCAGGACGCGGTCGGCGCCGTGCGGATGATGTCGTCGACGCCCTTGAAGCCGATCCAGAAGTTCAGGCCCACGAAGGCGAGCACGAGCGCGTACCACTGACGGGACTTCGGCGCGGTGTACGGCAGCGCGGCCAGCAGCACCACGCCCGCGAAGAGCATGGGCAGACGGGAGACGTTCGAGCCGATCTGGGAGTCGATCACCCAGGTGAGCAGGGTGCCGAAGGAGTAGACGGCGGCGGCGGTGCGGACCGTGCGCCACGGGCTCGGCACGAGGACGAGGACGAGGATCCCGAAGAGGAAGGGCAGCGAGGTCGACCAGAACGACATCGGCTGCGTGCCCGAGAACGGGAACAGCCACGCCGAAAGACCGACGACGGCGACCGGCGCGAGGCCGAGGGCGTACGCGCCGGGGCGGCGCTTGTTCAGGAACAGCGCGGCGGCCACCACGCCGAGGAACAGCCCGGCGACCGGGCTCGCGGCGGTGGCCAGACCGGCGAGCGGGGCGGCCACGGCGGCCTTCGCCCAGCGCTTGTACCGCCAGCGGTAGGGCCAGCAGAAGACGGCGGCGACCGCGCCGAGCGCGAACATCATGCCGAGGCCGAAGGTCACCCGGCCCGAGAGCGCGTTGCACAGGAAGGCGAAGACCCCGGCGAAGGAGCAGGCCACGGGGTTGCGGACGGCTCGGACGCGGACCAGGATCAGCGCGGTGAGGGCAGCGGAGACCGTGCCCGCGACGATCATCGTCGTCCGTACGCCGAGGATCGACATCAGATACGGCGAGACGACGCTGTACGAGACGGGGTGCATCCCCCCGTACCAGGCGAGGTTGTACGCCGAGTCGGGGTGGCGGCCCACGAACTCCGCCCAGGCGTCCTGAGCGGCGATGTCGCCGCCGCTGTTGGCGAAGAGGAAGAACCAGAGCAGATGGACGACGGCCGCGATCGCGGTCGTCAGCGCCACCGGGTGGCGCACCAGCCGGTCGCGGAGATCGGCGAGCGGGCCCGGGTCTGAAGGGCCGAACGACGGCAGCGGTATTCGCGGACCCGGGCGCGGGTCCGTCTGCGTGGTGCTGCTGCCGTCCGCCCGTGTCGGCTCAGCGGTGGTCACTGCGGCTCTCCCCGTCGTGTCCGGGCCCCGCACCTGGCAGCCTCCGACGCGCTCTGTTCAGACAACGCTTCATGCACAAGGACGTGTCCCGACGCCCGCGAGTTGCCCAGGGACGCTAGCACGCGGGCGTCCCGGTGCTTCCGGGACGCCCGCGCGGCCGTCGGGGCCGTCGGGGGCGCTAGCCGAGCCGGGTGAGCTTGTCGCCGAATCCAGGCTCCGCCAGGTCCCGCTGGAGCGCGACCGGAGCGGTGACCTTGCCGGTGCCCGTGCCGACGGTGAGCTCGCCGACGACCTCGCCCGTCTTGGCGGCGTGCGGGACGGCCTTGGCTCCGGGGGAGATCTCGATCTTGACTTCGAGGCCGGGCCAGCCGACCGCCTTCAGGTCCTTGGTGGCGACGACGGGGGTCTGGCCGCCGAGGCCGTCGTCGACGTAGCCGACGACGTCGCCCTTCTTGATCACGGTGGCGGAGGTGACCTCCTTCTGCGCCGCCTTGATCACCGCCAGGCTGTAGTCGATGGACAGCTCCAGCTTCTTCCAGAGCTGGTCGGTGTTCTGGGCGCCCATCACGATGCCGACGATGCGACGGTTCTCGCCGTCGACGACCGTGTTGGCGGACCAGAGCAGATTGCCGCCGGCCGGGGTGGACGAGCCGGTCTTGATGCCGCTGACGCCGGGCTCGAGCAGGGCGCGGTTGTTGTTGTTGACGATCAGCTTGTCGATGCCGGGGATCCTGATCTGCGGCGTGTCGACGATCGTCCGGAAGATGTCGTTCTGCAGGACCGCCTTGCCCAGCTTGATCTGGTCCTGCGGGGTGGAGACGGTGGAGGACTTCAGACCGCTGGGGTCGGTGTACGTGGTGTTCGTCATCCCGAGGTCCTTGGCGGCGTCGTTCATCTTCTTGACGAACGCCTCCTCGGTCTGCGCGTCCCAGCGGGCGAGCAGACGCGCCGCGTTGTTCCCGGAGGGGATCATCAGCAGCTGCAGCATCTGCTTCTGCGTGAACTCCTGACCCTCCTTGATGGGCGCCGTCGACTCGTCCTTGGAGTCGGTCTCCTCGGCCGCCTTCTTGTCGACGCGGATCTTCGGACCCTCCTGCTCCCCGGTGATGGGGTGCTCCTTGAGGATCACGTACGCCGTCATCGTCTTCGCGACGCTCGCGATGGGCGCGGGCTTCTGCGCGCCGTACGTGCCGAGGCTGCCGACGCCCTCGACCTCGGCGGCGCCTTGGCCCTCGTCGGGCCACGGCAGGTTGAGCTTGCCGCCCTTGAAGCTGTAGACGGGCTCGACGGAGAGGCTGAGCGCGGGGGCCGGGAGCGGGCGCACGGCCTGCACGATCGCAAAGACGACCAGGAGGAGCAGCGCCAGCGGGGTGTAGATCTTCACCCGGCGCACGACGGTGCGGACGGGGGTCTGCGGCGGCGGCGGGGTGTTCGTCAGCTCGGCCAGCAGATCGAGCGGCGGCAGCGGCGGCATGGGCTGCTGCTTGGTCCGCTCGGCCTCGGCGAGCGAGGGCGGCGGGGCGGGCGCCGCGGACGGCGCGGGGCTGGGGGTACGCGCCTCGGACGGCGCGGGGCTCGGCGTACGCGCCTCGGGGCCCCGGAGCGGTACGAACTTGCTGGTGCGCTCGGAGGGAGACTCGGCCGGAGGGGTGGGCTTGGGCTCGGCGGCCTTCGGCTCGGCCTGCTTGGGCTCGGCGGCGGGCTTGGGCTCGGCGGCGGGCTTCTGCTCGGGCTTGGAGGTCGGCTCGGCGGCCGGCTTGGCGTCCGGCTTGGCGTCCGGCTTGGCGGACGGGGGCAGCTTGAGCGCCGTGGTCGGGGAGTCGACAGGGGGGCGCCGCAGGGCCTTGAACACTGCGGTGGCCTGGTCGACGGGAGGCGCGGCGGGGGCGTTCGCAGTGTTTGCTGCGTTTGCTCCGCTTCCCTTGGCCGAGTCGTCGGCGGCGTCGGAGCCAGCGCCCTCGGCGTCGTCCGGCTTCTCCGACGCGGGCGCGGAGGCACGGTCCGAGGCCTGAGCGTCGCCCTGCGCCCGCTTGGCGCCCCAGGAGGTGCCCGGGGTCTCCTCGGAACCGGAACGGTCCGTACCGCGGCCCTGGGCGGGCTTCTGGGCCGTCGAGAGGGCCGTACCGCCCTCGGGTGCGGCCGACTTCGCCTCGTCCGGCACGGCGGCCTCGGCGGCCGGGGCGGCTTCGGCGTCCGTCGCCTCGTCGGCTTCCGCCGGCTTCGCGGACTCAGCCGCGGGCGCGGAAGCGGGCGCGGAGGCGGGTGCGGGCAGGGACGCCTGCTCGGACGCCTCGGAATCCGACTCGGCCTTCGGCTCGGATGCCGACTCCGACTCCGGCTCCGATGCCGGCTCCGGCTTCGGAGCGTCAGCCTCGGCGCGCGACTCGGTCTCGGCGTCCGCCTCGGCGTCGGCCTCGGCCTCGCCGTCGTCGGCGGAACCCTCCGCGGCCGAGTCGTCCGCAGGCGCGTCGTCGCCGGGGGCAGACCCCCCGTCCGCCGCGCCCGCGGCGCCCGCAGCGCCTTCCGAGTCGCGCTCCGCCGGCTTCTCGCCCTCGCCGTCGCCCGCGTCGTCCGTGTCCGCCACCCACGCGGCAACCGCGGCGCGCAAGCGTGCGTCATTCTCCGCAGAGCCGGACTCCGTGCCCGGCTCCGGGGACGCCGACGACGTGGGGGGTTCAGACGTGGGAGAATCGGCTGATTCGGGAGGCATCGTCTTGAAGACCGCCGTCGGCTGGTCCACTACGGGAGCCGTCGCTCCCGGGGATGCCTGACGGAACACGGCAAGCCGCGGGTCGCGTTCGCCGCCCGGAGTCGTCTCCCCCGACGACTTCCGCTGCTCCGACCTGTCGGGGGACTCGCCCGCCACCGTGCCTCCTCCATGCGCCATATGTACGTCGAACGGGCCGCGAAGCTCGACAGCCCGTGTTGTCCGAACCATCTACCAGTGTCCTGTGTGAGCGCTCGACCCCAGTGCCTAGACGAGAACGACATACCTAACGGTTCCCATACAAAGCACCCAGGCACTCTCGACAGATGAATGTGAGAGGGGTCACCCTGTCATTCATCCACGCGGGGAGGCATGGATGGGCAGGAGCCGCAGAACACTTCCGGAGGAGCTTCTGCTGCTCGCTCTGGACCCGGCAACGGGTACCACAGCGCAGCCGCAGTCGCTCGACCTCGGCCTGGCCGGGGCACAGCTAGTAGAGCTGGCTCTGGCAGGACGGATAGCCCCAGACGGGGATCGTATCGCCGTGGTGATGCCACGGCCGACCGGAGATCCGACTCTGGACTCCGCACTGGAACTGCTGCGCAGACGCGGCAGTCCGGTTCGGGCAGTCCACTGGATTGGCGGGCCCCGACTGGGGCTGCGCCAGATCTACCTCTCGCATCTGGAGCGGTGCGGCATGGTCCATGCCGTCGCGGGCCAGATGTGCGGGGTGCTGCCGACGACTCGCTACCAAGCGACGGACACGGCGATCAGCCGGGACATCAGGGCCCGGCTGGACAGTGCGATCCGCACCGGCGTACCGCCGGACCCGCGGACCGCGGCGCTCGCCGCGCTGGCCCACGCGGTCGGACTCGGCAAGCACCTGTACCCCGGGAACGAAGGGCGTTCCTCGAGGTCCCGGCTGCGGGATCTCATCAGGCACGACCCGATGGGCGGCCTCGTGGCGCACGCCGTGATGGACGTCCAGAACGGTGTGGCCGCTCAGCCGCGCCGTAGCAGTCCCGCTCCGGCCGGCGCGCGCCAGCCGGCCGCCGCCGTGGCGATGCAGCCGCGTCGCGGAAGCATGGCCCGCGTCGCCGCACACTGAGCGGCGCCGGGGCAGGCGGAAGCGACACGGAGGCGGAAGCCGCAGCACCGGCAGGGCGAGCAGCACGCCCAGCCGACACCAGCACGACCGGCTGCACCAGCTTCACGAGCACGACCGGCAGCACCAGCTGCATCAGCACCACCGGCACGACCGGCAGCACCAGCCGTACCGGCCGTACTAGCACGACATTCGCACCAGCACGACTCGCCGCGCAGCGTCGGCCGCGCAGCGAGAGCAACGCCGTAATTCCGCCGCACCGACGTCCCCACGACCCGGTTCGGGAGCCGCACATGACGCGCGGGGCAGCCCTGAGCTGCTCCGCGCGTTCGCGCGTGTAGCCATTTCGCAGCGCAGCGACGACCATTGGTGGCAGTCTGCTGAGCAGTAGATACGCACAGCTACGCAGCCGGAGGTGCAGTTTCCGTGGCGTCCAACGTCAACCCCACCGTCAGGCGACGCCGATTGGGCCAGGAGCTGCGCCGGCTCCGAGAGCTCAAGGGCATGACGGCCGAAGAGGTGGCGGAGCGCCTGCTCGTCTCCCAGTCGAAGATCAGCCGCCTCGAGAACGGCCGCCGCTCCATCAGCCAGCGCGACGTCCGGGACCTGTGCGGGGTCTACGAGGTCGAGGACCACCGGATCGTCGACTCGCTCATGCAGATGGCCAAGGACTCCCGCCAGCAGGGCTGGTGGCACGCCTTCGGGGACATCCCGTACAGCGTCTACATCGGCCTGGAGACCGACGCGGCCAGCCTGCGAGTCTACGAACCGCAGGTCGTCCCCGGTCTGCTGCAGACCCGTCCGTACGCCGAGGCGCTCATCGCCGGCGCGCTGCCGGAGAGCGGTACGACCGACGTAGAGAAACGGGTCAGCGTCCGGCTGCGCCGCCAGGAGCGCATCAAGGACGCCGAGCACCCGCTGCGGCTGTGGGTGGTGATCGACGAGGCGGCGCTGCACCGGCTCGTCGGCGACAAGCAGTTGATGCGCGAGCAGCTCGAGCATCTCGTGGAGCTGTCCCAGCTGCCGCATGTCACGGTGCAGGTGCTGCCGTTCGAGATGGGCGCGCACCCGGGCATCAACGGGCAGTACGCGATTCTGGAGTTCCCGGACGCCTCCGACTCGAGCGTCGTGTACATCGAGGGCGTGACCAGCGACCTGTATCTGGAGAAGGCGCACGACGTACAGAAATACAGCGTGATGTACGAGCATCTTCGGGCTCAGGCTCTGAACGTGGACCAGACGCGGGCCTTCATCGCCGACACCGCCAAGGAATACGCCAGATAGCGGACGTAGCGGGCCGGGGCGGCGCGGGGGGCCGTACGGTACACCCCCGCCACCTCGCGGCGGAAGACGCACATGGAATATGCCATCCGGTCGAGTGAATGCCCATCTCGCACAGCGAAGCAAGCGAGTAGCGTCGATCACGCCAGCATGAACGTTGGCGCGAATCACATCACTTGTTGAGCGGAGCGAACATGGCAATCATTCAGGGCGCGACAGAGACCTGGACGAAGTCCTCGTACTCCACGGGAAACGGCGCATGCGTCGAGGTCAAGTCCCCTGTTGTGCAGACGATCGCCGTCCGGGACTCCAAAGTCACCGCCGGCCCGTCGATCAGCTTCGTCCCCGGCGCGTGGAACGCGTTCGTGAACGAAGTGGGCCAGGGCACGTTCGGCTGAGAACCACGCCGGCCGACAGAGCGCCCGCCAGCGCGGAACCCAACAGCACAGCGCAGCAACTGAAAGAGCCCTCTCGACTGGTCCGCCGTCCCGGCCGAGGGGGCTCGGCCATGCCCCGGCGGCCGTCGCTCCCAGTCCGCGACCGTCCCGGCCGTCCCCGACCTCAGCCGGCTCCGCCGAGGGATCAGCGGTCTCCGCCGAGAACTCAGCGCAGTTGGTCGACGTAGCGGTCGGTGCCCGGGACCGTCGGGATGAAGGGAGCCACCAGCTCCACCCTGCCGAGCCCTGACTCGACGACCGCTGCGTCGAGAGCGGCGAAGTGAGAGTCCCAACGCTCCCTCGGGTCCTCCTCAAGGAACCACAGCAGCGTCAGACGGTTGTCCACGCCCTCCACCTGCTTCACGTACGTCATCCGGTCGCCCGGCAGGGGCGTCGGCCGGAAGACGGCGACCATAGCCGCAGGCGCCGCGACGCCGCCCCTCGGCGCCAGCTGCCGGGGCAGATGCCTCGCGCGCAGCCACTCCAGCAGCTCCGCCCGCTGCTCGGGCCCGTCGGCGTCGACGACCTCCACCACCAGACCGGCGTACGGATGGTCCAGCGCGTGATAGTCGCGCGGACCGGCCGCGCCGTCGCGGTAGACGGTCGCCTCGTGGTCCTGGAAGGCGGTGAAGACGTGGGTACGGTCCTGGTAGACGCGGCCGTCGCGATTGAGCCGCTTGTTGATTCCGACGGTCCACTTCATATGCTCGCTATAGCGGCCGTCGGTGATCCAGTACGTGGAGATGTAGCAGCCCGCCGTCACCGGCTGGGCGACCTGGGACTTCTCCGGGTAGCGCAGGAGCTGGAGATCCCTGGTGGCCACCCAGCGCCGGCCCGCGTAGATCCAGGGCATCGCCATAGCGCCCGCGTAGTAGTGGTCGTCCTCGTACCAGCGGTTGTACGCGTACTCGTGGCCCGGATGCGGCTCGACCATGGTGATCAGGGCGTGGCCCGGGCGCACTCCGTACGGGCCGACGGCCGCCAGCTCCGCGTACACCTCGCCGCGTGTGTCGTCAGGCACTCCGATCCCCTTCCTTCCGACGCAGGAGGGACCTACTCTGACGCTCCGTCAGAAGATGTGCCATAGCCGGGAGGACGCGGATGTCGCTCAATGGGAAGACCGTGATCGTGTCCGGCGTCGGCGCGGGACTCGGCCATCAGATCGTCGCGACGGTCGTACGGGACGGGGGCAACGCGGTCCTCGGGGCGCGCACCGAGGCCAACCTCGCGAAGTCGGCCGGCGAGATCGATCCGGGCGGCGAGCGGACCGCGTACCGGGTCACGGACATCGCCGACGAGGCGCAGTGCGAGGCGCTGGCCGCCCTGGCGCTGGAGCGCTTCGGCCGGATCGACGCGGTGGTCCACGTCGCCGCGTGGGACAGCTACTTCGGGGGCCTGGAGGACGCGGACTTCGCGACCTGGCAGCAGGTCCTCGACGTCAATCTGCTCGGCACGCTCCGGATGACCCGCGCCTGCCTGCCCGCGCTCAAGGAGCGCGGCGGCTCGGTCGTCATCATCGGGACGCAGTCGGCCGTGGCCGCGCCCTCGCAGGTGTGGCAGGCGGCGTACGCGGCGTCCAAGGGCGCGCTCACCTCGGCGATGTACTCGATGGCGCGCGAGCTGGGCCCGCACCGGATCCGGGTCAACACCGTACTGCCCGGCTGGATGTGGGGGCCGCCGGTACAGGCGTACGTCCAGTTCACCGCGCACACGGAGGGGGTGCCGGAGCCGGAGGTGCTGGAGCGGCTCACCGAGCGGATGGCGCTGCCCGAGCTGGCGACGGACGGCGATGTGGCGGAGGCGGCGGCCTTCCTGGCCTCCGACCGGGCGCGGGCGATCACGGGCCAGTCGCTGCTGGTCAACGCGGGCGAGCTGATGCGGTAGCGCTCCTTCTGCCTATGGGGCGTACGGGGTACGCGGGCGCCGGGTGCGTCCCGTGTGCGGTCGGCGTCGGGCGCGTCTGTTGCCCGGCCGGCGTCGGGCTAGGTGCGCGGGTAGCGGGCCAGCCAGCCGGGGGTCGTCACCGTCGGGCCGTGCAGCGCGGGCCCCTGCGTCATCTCCATAGCGAAGTCGTCCGCGATCTCCAGCAGCGTGGGCCGGCCCTCGAGCTCCGAGAGCCAGGCCGGCGGCAGCGCGGTCTCGCCGTGCAGGGCGCCCAGCAGCGCGCCGGTCAGCGCGCCGGTGGTCTCCGAGGGGCCGTCGTGGTTGACGGACAGGCGCAGGCCATGGCGGACGTCCTCGCCGACGAGGGCGCAGTAGACGGCGATGGCGAGAGCGTCCTCGGCGTTGTGGCCCTCGCCGAGGGAGGCGACGCGGGACGGGCTCGGTATGCCCTGCCGTACGGCGCCGAGCGCCTGCTTGAGGGCGTCCGTGACCGGCTGGTGCCCGGGGCGCGCGGCCAGCTGGGCGAGGGCGCGCTGCACCGAGCTGTCGACGGTCTCGCCCCTGGCCAGCCCGTGCACGATCACGGCGAGCGCCCCGGCCGAGAGATACGCGGTGGGGTGGCCGTGGGTCTGGGCCGCGCACTCCACCGCCAGCTGGCACACCAGCTGCGGCTCCCAGCCGACGAGCAGCCCGAACGGCGCGGAGCGCACCAGCGCGCCGGCGTCGCGCGCGGTGGGGTTCTTGGGCGCCGCGAGGGTGCCCAGGCTCTCGTCGGCGAGGCCGAGCAGGGTGACCTTGGCGGGCTCGCGACAGCTATAGAGCCACTCTTCGCGGGCGAGCCAGCCGTTGTCCTTGCGGCGCTCGTCGGGCCCCCAGTCGCGCTGGGTGGCGGCCCATCTCAGATACGCGCGGTGCACGTCGGTGGGCGGATGCCAGGCGCCCGTGTCACGGCGGACCTGGGCGCGGATCAGCCCGTCGACCGTGAAGAGGGTCAGCTGGGTGGCGGAGGTGACGGCGCCGCGCCGGCCATGGGCGGGCACGAAGTCGGCGACGCCCTCCGGTCCATGGGCGGCTCGTATCTCCTCCAGCGTGAGCGCGCGGACTCCCGCGCCGAGCGCGTCGCCGATGGCGCCGCCGAGCAGGGCGCCGCGCACACGGGCGCGGAAGTCCTGCTGCTCGGCACGGCCCCAGACGGCTGTGGCTGTTGCGCTCACGGCGCCCCTCCCCGCACGTCGAACGTATGCCCCGGCGCAGCACTGTAATCGACGGAAGGCGATCGGTTCAGGGCTGCGATGCGCAGTTGCGCGGAATGTGAGCGGACGCCCGTAGGTCACCCATCAGGACCGATATGAGCAGTGCGGGCGGGGTGCTGGAGGGGTGCGGGCGGGGTGCGGGCAGGGCCCAGACAGGGCGCGGTCTGGGCTGCGGACGGCAGTCTGGGGTGCGGTCTGGGGGATCCGCGGGCGGCAGTAAGGGCTGGCGGTCCGGGGGATCCGCGGGCGGCTCACCGGCCGTCGGCGCGGGCCGGTTCGGCACCGGCCGGTTCGGTCCGGGCCTGGGTGCCGGCCGGTTCGGTCCGGGCCTGGGTGCCGGCCGGTTCGGTCCGGGCCTCGGCGGCCAGGGCGAGGAGCTCCTCGCCCCGCTCCGGGCTGAGCGCGGCCGCCCGGTCGTAGTCCTCGGCGGCCTGCCTGCGGCGGCCGGCGCGGCTATGGGCCTCGGCCCGCGCGATGAGGTGGGGCGCGTTCTCCGGGGCGAGGTCCACCGCGCGGTCCAGATCCGCCAGCTCGCCGTCGAGGTCCCCGAGCGCCCGCCGCACCGCGGCCCGCGCCACATGGGCGAAGGCTCGCCCCGGGTCCAGCTCCAGCGCGCGGTCCAGGTCCGCCAGCGCCTCCTCGTACCGGTGCAGCCGCTCGTAGGCGCGGGCCCGGGAGACATGCGCGTAGGCGTACCGCGGATCGTGCACGAGCGCCAGGCCGTAGTCGGCGACGGCCTCTTCGTACCGTCCCGCCAGCTGGTGCGCGTAGCCGCGCTGGGACAGCGCCCACTGCTTGGACGGCGACAGCTCCACCACCCGGTCGAGGTCGACGAACTCCCGCAGGCTGTCGCCGCGCTCGCGGTGGATCTCTACGCGCCGCAGGAGCGCCCACACATAGCCGGGGTTCAGCTCCAGCGCGGCCTCCAGGTCGGCGAGCGCGTCGTCGGTCCTGCCCAGGGCGTTCTTCGCCATGGCCCGGCTGCCGAGCGCCCACGCGTACGCCGGGTCGATGGCCAGGGCCCGGTCGAAGAGGGCGACGGCCTCCTCGTAGCGGCCGGCGTGGCGGAGGATCCAGCCGTTCTCGCCCACGATCCAGGCGTTGTCCGGGTCGAGCTCCCGGGCGCGGCCGATGTCCGCGAGGGCGCCGTCGACGTCCCGTAGTGCGTTGCGGACCTGGGCCCTGCGGACCAGCGCCCAGACATGGGCGGGCCGAGCGACGAGCGCCCGGTCCAGGTCGGCGAGCGCCTCCTCGCTGCGTCCCAGCGCGTGCTTGGTCTGGGCGAGGCTGGACAGGGCCCAGGCGTCCGCCGGGTCGAGTCGCAGGGCCCGCTCGAACTGGGCGGACGCCTCCTCGTACCGTCCGGTGTGCCTATAGGTCTCGCCCAGCCCGAACAGCGCGCGCAGGCAGTCCGGGTCGAGGTCGAGCGCCCGCTGGTAGTCCGCGACCGCGTCCTCGTAGGCGGCGGCCTTGCGATGGTCCCGGCCGCGGACGACGAGCGCGGCGACGCGGGTCTGGTCGTCGAGGTCGGGGCGGGCGAGGATCAAGCCCAGCACGCCGAGGCTCTGGCGCTGTTCGTCCTCCAGGGCGGCCAGGCAGTCGGCCCCGAGCGTGCGCAGCGTCTCGCTGTCGCCGTCGGCGCCCGCTTCGGCGACGGTCCGGGCCCAGCGCCGGGCCGCGACCGCGCCCGCGTCGCAGGCATCGACGCCGTCGCGCAGAGCGGCGGCCAGCGCGGCGCGAGGGCGGGCGCAGAGCGAGTGGTACGTCTCCTCCAGCCGCGGCTCCCGCCACGCGTCCTGCGCCCAGAGCTCGTCGGCGGCCAGCCCCTCCCCGGCGGCGGCGCGCCACCGGGCGAACGCCTCCGCCAGCCGGGTGTGCGCGGTCCGCCAGCGCTCGGGCGAGCTGTTGCGCTGGAGGCGCAGCATCGGCTCTCGTACGACGTCGTGGTACTGGGCCCTGCCTCCCCGGTCGCTCACGAACGGCAGCGCGCGCAGCCAGCCGAAGAGCTCCTCGCCGCCCTCCGCCCCTTCGTGCGGGGCGGGGTCGACGGCCGCGGCGAACACGTCCTCGTTCAGCCGCCGCGGCAGCGCGCCCGCGAGGGCGGCGGCGCGGCGGATGGGGTCCTGCTCCCATTTCAGGAAGCGCTCGACGGCGGTGGCGCTGGGATCGTCGACCGCGCCCGGGTTCGCGGCGAGGGTGGACACGAGGACGGGAAGCCGGCCGGAGAGGGCGATCACCTCCCGTACGACGTCCTCCCCCACGACGTTCTTGGCGGCGAGGAGCTGGCGGACCTCCGCCTCGGTGAAGGGCCCGAGCGGCAGCGCGGTCACGAAGTCGTCGGCGTCGGCCCAGCAGTGGGGGTCCAGGGGCCGCTGCCCGGAGAGGGTGACGACGACCTGGGCGGGCAGGTCGCCGTGCCGGCGGGTGGTGATCAGATCGCGCAGCCAGACGTCGAGGAAGGGGGCGGTGCGCTCATAGGTGTCGAAGAAGAGGGCGATCCAGGGGACGTGGGCCGCGACCCGCGCCAGCTCCGCCGCGAGGACGGGCGTCAGCGCCTGGACGGGGTGGAGGACCAGCTGTACGTCCTCCTGCTTGCCGAAGCGCGCGCTGAGCGCGGCCTTCATCCGGTCCGCGCCCTGGGCGATCTGGGCGGGGTCGACGGCCCCGGCGAGAGCGCCGACGCCGGGCACCATGCCCAGCCCGATCAGCCCGGCCTGAGCGGCGGCCATACCCCCCGCGGAGGGCGCCTGCGGCTGCCCGTCCGGCGCGGCGGCCAGCGCCTCGGCCTCATGCCTGCGCTGCCGGTAGACGGCCAGCAGCCGGTCCAGGGCCTTGAGCGGGTGCCCCTGCTGCGCGAACTGCGCGCTGAGCGCCTCCATAGCGTCGGGCACGCAGTTCACGGACTCGTCGACGACGGCGGTGAGGGCCCCTCGCTCGCTCGCGGTCTGCGTGAACTCGCGCACGAGCGAGGACTTGCCGACGCCGGCGTTCCCGTGGACGTGGAAGACGAAGGAGTGCCGCGGGTCTTCGGGCGGCAGGTCGAAGTTGTCCCGGAACAGCGCGAGTTCGGCGCGCCGCCCGACGAATCCGGCGCGCCGGCGGCGCTGGATCAGCTCCTGCATCGACAGTCTGGAGGCGCTCACCCGCCCAGTCTGTCAGGCGGGAGGGGGGCTGTACGGGGAGCTTGCGCGGGCGCGCAGGCTGTCCGATGCCCGTTGCCCGTACGGGCAACGGGTACCGTCCGCCCGGGTCGGTTCAGTCGGTGACCAGCGGCAGCAGCTCCGGCAGGCGCCCGTCCGACTCCGTCGCCGACCGCTGACGCTCCTGCGGGACCTCGCCGTACAGCGTCGTACGCGGCTTCGCCGGACGGCCCGCAGTCTCCGCGATGGCCGTCAGATCCTTGATCGAGCGGTACGAGCCGTAACTGGAGCCCGCCATACGGGAGATGGTCTCCTCCATCAGTGTGCCGCCGAGGTCGTTCGCGCCCGAGCGGAGCATCTCGGCCGCGCCCTCCTGGCCCAGCTTCACCCAGCTCGTCTGGATGTTGGGGATGTAGGGGTGCAGGAGCAGGCGCGCCATAGCCGTCACCGCGCGGTTGTCGCGGGCCGTGGGGCCGGGGCGGGCGATGCCGGCGAGGTAGACGGGTGCGTTCGTATGGATGAAGGGGAGCGTCACGAACTCCGTGAACCCTCCCGTCTCCTGCTGGATCCCGGCCAGCGTGCGGAGGTGGCCGAGCCAGTGGCGGGGCTGGTCCACATGGCCGTACATCATCGTCGAGCTGGAGCGGATGCCCAGTTCGTGGGCCGTCTTGACGACCTCGATCCAGGTCGCCGTCGGCAGCTTGCCCTTGGTGAGGATCCAGCGGACCTCGTCGTCCAGGATCTCCGCTGCCGTCCCCGGGATCGAGTCGAGGCCGGCCTCCTTGGCGGCGGTCAGCCACTCCCGGATCGACATCCCGGTGCGGGTGGCGCCGTTGACGACCTCCATAGGGGAGAAGGCGTGCACATGCATGCCCGGGACGCGCTCCTTCACCGCGCGCGCGATGTCGAAGTACGCGGTGCCCGGCAGGTCCGGGTGGATGCCGCCCTGCATGCACACCTCGACCGCGCCCACCCCCCACGCCTGCTCGGCCCGGTCGGCGACCTGCGAGAGGGACAGGGTGTAGGCGTCCGCGTCGGTGCGGCGCTGCGCGAAGGCGCAGAAACGGCAGCCGGTGTAGCAGACGTTGGTGAAGTTGATGTTGCGCGTGACGATGTACGTGACGTCGTCGCCGACCGCCGCCTTGCGGACGTCGTCCGCGATACGGGTGAGCGCGTCCAGCGCCGGGCCGTCCGCGTGCAGCAGGGCGAGCGCCTCGTCGTCGGTGAGCCGGGTCGGGTCGTCGGCGGCCGTCGCCAGCGCCTGCCGTACGTCCGCGTCGATCCGGGACGGGACCATGCCGGGCGCCGCGGCCTCGCGCAGCGCCTCCCAGTCGCCGTACACCTCGTCGTAGTCCTCGCGCCGGTCGGAGGTGCGGCCGGTCGTGTCGATGGTGCGGTGCAGGTCGGTGCGGCCCGACGCGGTGAAGCCCTCGTCGGGCTCCTGCCAGGGACGGCCCTCCACCACGGCGTCCGGGCGGGCCAGGCCCGTCTGCGGGTCGGCCAGCGCCCGCAGGTGCGGCAGCAGCCGCGGGTCCAGCCACGGCTCGCCGCGCTGGACGAACTCCGGGTACACGCAGAGCCTCTCGCGCAGCTCGAAGCCGGCGGCCGCGGACTGCTCGGCCAGCTCGTCGATCTGCGGCCACGGCCGCTCCGGGTTGACGTGGTCGATGGTGACCGGGGAGACGCCGCCCCAGTCGTCGATCCCGGCGCCGATCAGCCGCGCGTACTCGCCGGCGACGAGATTCGGCGGGGCCTGCAGATTTCCGGCCGGGCCCATGATGTGCCGGGCGACGGCGACGGTGGCGACGAGGTCGTCCAGCTCGGCGTCCGGCATGCCGCGCATCGCCGTGTCCGGCTTGGCGCGGAAGTTCTGGATGATGAGCTCCTGGACGCCGTGGTAGGCGCGGGCGATCCGGCGCAGCGCGAACAGCGAGTCCGCGCGCTCCTCATAGTTCTCGCCGATGCCGATCAGCAGCCCGCTGGTGAAGGGGACGGAGGACCGCCCGGCGTCCTCCAGCACGCGCAGCCGCACCGCCGGCTCCTTGTCCGGGGAGCCATAGTGCGGGCCGCCCGGCTCGCTCCATAGGCGTGTCGCCGTGGTCTCCAGCATCATGCCCATGGACGGCGCGACGGGCTTGAGCCGCTGGAAGTCGGTCCACGTCATGACGCCGGGGTTGAGGTGGGGCAGCAGCCCGGTCTCCTCCAGGATGCGGATCGCCATAGCGCGCACGTACGCGATGGTGTCGTCGTACCCCTCGGCCTCCAGCCACTCCCGCGCCTCGGGCCAGCGGTCCTCGGGCTTGTCGCCGAGGGTGATGAGGGCTTCCTTGCAGCCCATCTCGGCCCCGCGGCGGGCGATGTCGAGGACCTCGTCGGGCGACATGTACATCCCGTGCCCGGCGCGGCGGAGCTTGCCGGGGACGGTGGCGAAGGTGCAGTAGTGGCACTTGTCGCGGCAGAGCTTGGTGAGCGGGATGAAGACGCTCTTGGAGTACGTGATGACCCCGGCCCGCCCGACGGCCTCGAGCCCGGCGTCCCGCACGCGCGCGGCGGACGCGGTGAGATCCTCCAGGTCCTCCCCGCGGGCCTGCAACAACACGGCGGCCTCGCCGACGTCCAGCGCGACCCCGTCCCTGGCTCGCTTGAGGGCGCGGCGCATGGCATTGGCGGTGGGGGGCGGCCCGGGCTGGTGCCGCGCGGGCTGGTGATCCGTCATGAATCGAGCATACGAGCGCGTGCCGACAGCCGTGGGTCCCACCTGGCGACGCCCTGGCCGGGGGCCGACGAGATCCGGCCGATCCAAGGAGGCGTGCTCAGGTGCGGTGCGGGGGCGCCGCCTAGGCTTGCGTCCGCAATTCGATCTGGGCGACGGGGGAACGCGGGTGGCGCGACGGCAGGTTGACGACGACGACGGGCTGTCCGAAATACCCCGACACTCCTCTTCTAATCCGTTGCTTTCGAAAAATGACCACGTCAACATTCCGTGCATGACCAGTGACGGGGACGGTATGTCGAGGCCTGCCCGGCCTCCGCGCCTGACCGATCTCATCCCTTCCGAGGCGGATTGTTCTACTGCCGAGGCATCCGAGGATGAGCGAGCCGCTGCCGCCCGGCGGCAGTTTGCCGTGTTGCTGGGGGAATTTCGGCGTACGGCGGTCCTCGTGCCGATCGATCCCTACGGCAGCCTCTGGACGGCGGACCACGGCGGTGTGCGATGGATCTGCGCGTTCTCGGACGAGGAGGCGCTGGGCCGGTTCGCGCGGGCGCAGGGCGGCGCCGGCCGGGAGTGGACGTACCAGGCGATCCTCGGCGCGCGGCTGCTGGACGTGATGGTCCCGGCGCTCAGGATGCCCGCCGGGGTGGCGCTGGACGCGGGGAGTGCCGACGGGATGCTGTTCCCGCCGGTCGAGGGGATCGTGCCGGACGGGGCGATTGTGGACATCGAGGGGACGGCATGAGCGGGGCGAGCGGCATAGGCGGGGCAGGCGGCGGGGCGGGCGCGGACAAGCCCGACCTGGCCGCGCCGACGGGCGCGCTGGAGCAGATCGCGCAGGGCATCGACCTCGCGCACTCCGAGCTGCAGGATCTCGGCATGCTCGGCTGGGCGGTCATGGGCCGGGGCTTCTCCGATCTGGCCTTGTCGAGCATGGAGCTGGGCCACGGCGGGCTGACCGAGGAGTTCGAGACGTTCTGCGAGCGCTGGGAGTGGGGCGTACGCGGTCTGACGCAGCGGGGCAACGGCTTCGCGAAGGCCCTGGGGCTGTCGGCCGGCGCGTACGCCCAGGAAGAGAAGTACCGCGAGAACACCCTCAAGATCGGCCTCAACTCCCTCAACGGCAACCCGCGCTTGACGGAGGAAGAGGTCAAGGCGAAGAAGTGGGACGACGTGAAGTCCCAGTCGCCCTGGGACGGCGCCGACTACAGCGCGGAGTCCTTCGACAAGGCCAACTCCAACGCCGAGCAGGCGTGGCGGGACACCACGTACGACGCCCAGCACGAATTCATGGACACAGCGGAGAGGGTCGGTGCGATCGACCCGAAGGTGCGCGAGGCGACGGACGAGAAGCTGCGCGAGATGATCGACCCGACCGACGAGGCGGTCCAGCGGGCTGAACAGCCGACCTGGGGCAACGGCTGGGGCCAGGACTGATGGGCGACTGGGGAGTAGCCGGCGATCTCGTCGGCAAGGGCTACGACAAGCTCCGTGACGGCGTCGACCAAGGCAAGGAGATGGTCGGCGAGGGCGTCGACTGGGCCACGGACAAGGTCGGCGACGGTCTTGACCACCTGGGCCACAAGGCTCTTGCGGACGTGGTCGAGGACTGGGGCGACCGCACGGCTGCCTCGCTGGGCGCGGAGGTGGGTGAGCGGCAGCTCGGCGAGAGCGAGGACGCCAATGAGCTGATCCACGGCAACACCGGCAAGATCGAGTCGGCGGTCAAGAACCTGCGGGACTTCCACAAGGCGTTCGACACGGTCGGCCAGGGGCTGAAGGGCCTGGACTCGGACCACTGGCGGGGCGAGGCGGCCGAAGCGTTCCGCGAGAAGTTCACGACGCTTCCGACCGACTGGCTGCACGCGGCGGACGCGTTCGAGGACGCGGCCCAGGCCCTGGAGACGTACGCCTCGACGGTCACCTGGGCGCAGGGCAAGGCCAAGGAAGCCATCGCCCTGTTCAAGAAGGGCGCCGAGGACTCCAAGACGGCGGTCGCCGCTCACAACAAGAAGGTCGACGCCTACAACGACGCGCGAGGCGGCGAGGACCCGCTGCCCAAGCCGGGCGAGTTCGTCGACCCCGGCACGGCACAGTGCGAGCGCGCCCAGGAAATCCTGGCCGAGGCCCGCCGCCAGCGCAACGAAGCCGCGATCACGGCGAAGGCCGCGGTCAGCGCAGCGCTGGCCCACGCTCCGAAGGAGCCCACCGGGCTGGAGCGGGCGAAGCTCGACCTGACCGACTACAACTTCGCGAAGAGCATCGACTTGTCGCATGTCGGCTCCGGAGTGGTCAAGGCCGGAGCCGGGACGCTGAACCTCGTACGGACCGTCAACCCGATCGACCCGTACAACCTCACCCATCCGGCCAAGTACTGGGAGGGACTCAACCTGACGCTGGCCGGCCTGGTCTCCTCGGCGGCTCACCCGGACCGCGCCGCCAAAAGCGCGTGGGAGGCCATGAAGGCGGACCACGGCGAGTTCCTGGGCCGTCTGATCGTCGAGGCCGGCGGCGCCAAGGGCGCGGGCGGCGCGGCCAAGTCGATCGCAGGGAGGGCGAAGGACGCGGCGGACGGGGCGAAGGGGAAGGGCCGTGCGGGCCACGACAAGGACCCTGACGGCGCCAGCCGCAAGTGCACCGACAAGACGTGCGAGAAGGACCCGGTCGACGTGGCCACCGGCCGCATGGTCCTGCCGCAGACGGACATCGCGCTGCCCGGCTCGCTGCCGCTCGTGTTCCAGCGCACCTTCGAGTCGTCCTACCGCGCGGGCGGCTGGTTCGGCCCGACCTGGGCGAGCACCGTGGACCAGCGTCTGGAGATCGACTCCGAGGGCGTGGTCTTCGTCTGCGACGACGGCAGCCTGCTGGCGTACCCGCACCCCGCACCGGGTGTCCCGGTCATGCCCACCCACGGCCGCCGCCGCTGGCCCCTCGACCGCGACTCCGACGGCGACTACACGGTCGCCGACCCCGACGCCGGCCAGGTCTGGCACTTCTCCGCGCACAGCGCCGAACTCGCCCTGCTCGCCCAGATCGACGACCGAAACGGCCGCTGGATCACCTTCGAGTACGACGAGGGCGGCGCGCCGACCTCGATCGTCCACCACGGCGGATACCACCTGAAGCTGACGACCGCCGACGGCCGGATCACGGCCCTGCACCTGGCGTCCGCCGCCGACGACGGCTCCGACCAGGAGATCCTGCGGTACGGCTACACGGACGGCCACCTCGCCGAGGTCACGGGCTCCTCCGGTCGCCCGCTGCGTTTCGGCTGCGACGAGCACGGCCGCATCACGTCCTGGACCGACACCAACGGCAGCCGCTTCGACTACGTCTACGACGACCGCGACCGCTGCATCGCCCAGTCGGGCGGGAACGGCCACCTCGCGTCACGCTTCGCCTGGGACGACGTCGACCCGGAGAGCGGCCTGCGCATCGCCTCGATCACCGACGGGCTCGGCCACACCAACCGCTACCTCGTCGACGAACGAGCCCAGGTCGTCGCAGAGATCGACGCAACGGGCGCGGCCACCCGATTCGAGCGCGACCGCCGAGGCCGCCTGCTGTCCGTGACCGATCCGCTGGGCCAGGTGAGCCAGTCCGTCTACGACGAGCACGGGCGCCCGACCACCGTGGTGCGCCCGGACGGTCGGGAGCTGTCCGCGGAGTACAACGAGCTCGGGCTGCCGGTACGCGTGACGGGCGCGGACATGACGGTGACGCGCCAGACGTACGACGAGCGGGGCAATCGCACCTCGGTGACGGACGCCTCAGGGGCGACGACCCGGTTCTCGTACGACGAGGCGGGACACCTGACGTCGGTGACGGACGCCCTCGGCCATACGAGCGTCGTGCGCTGCGACAGGGCGGGCCTGCCGCTTGAGATCACCGACCCGCTGGGCGCGACGACCCGGTACGAACGGGACGCTTTCGGCCGCCCGGTCGCCGTCGTCGACGCGCTCGGCGCGGTGACCCGACTCGAGTGGACGGTCGAGGGCAAGCTCGCCCGGCGTATCGAGGCGGACGGCAGCGAGGAGTCCTGGGTCTACGACGGCGAGGGCAACCGTCTCTCCCACACTGACGCGATCGGCGGAGTCTCCACCTTCGAGTACACGGACTTCGACCTGCTGGCGGCCCGGACCGGGCCGGACGGCGTGCGCTACGAGTTCCGTCACGACAGCAACCTCCGGCTGACCCAGGTCGTCAACCCGCAGGGGCTGACCTGGAACTACGCGTACGACCCGGCAGGCCGTCTCATATCCGAGACCGACTTCGACGACCGCACGCTCCTGTACGCGTACGACGCGGCGAGCCGCCTGTCCTCGCGGACGAACGGCCTCGGGCAGACAGTCCGGTTCCGGTACAACGCGCTCGGACAGATCCTCCGCAAGGACGCAGAGGGCTCGGTCACGACGTTCGAGTACGACATCTTCGACGAACTGGCAGGGGCTCACGGCCCGGATGCGACGCTGACCCGCCTGCGCGACCGCTATGGACGACTGCAGTCCGAGACGGTCGACGGCCGCACGCTGCGGTACGACCACGACGCTGCGGGCCGCCGAATCGGCCGGACGACGCCGAGCGGGGCTGTCAGCACATGGGCGTACGACGCGGCCGGCCGCCGCTCCGAGCTCACTACCTCCGGCCGCACCCTCGCCTTCGAGCGCGACGCGGCAGGCCAGGAGCTGGCCCGCCGCATCGGCGAGACGATCACGCTCAGGCACGCATTCGACGAGATGGGCCGTCTCACCGACCAGCACGTCGTGGGAGCGGACCGCAGCCTCCAGCGCCGCGGGTACACCTACCGAGCGGACGGCAACCTCGTCGGCATCGACGACCAGCTCTCCGGTGCCAGGAGCTTCGACCTGGACGCGGCCGGCCGGGTCACGGCGGTCCACGCGGCGAACTGGACCGAGCAGTACGCGTACGACGCGGCGGGCAACCAGACCGAGGCGTCCTGGCCAGCGTCCCACCCCGGCCAGGAGGCCACGGGTGCGCGCGCCTACGCGGGCACCCACATCACCCGCGCCGGAAACGTCCGCTACGAGCACGACGCGCAGGGCCGCATCGTCCTGCGCCAGAAGAAGCGCCTCTCACAGAAGCCCGACACGTGGCGCTACGCATGGGACGCGGAAGACCGCCTCGTCTCTGTCGTCACCCCCGACGGGACGGTGTGGCGGTACACGTACGACGCACTGGGCCGCCGCACGACCAAACAACGCCTCGCAGCCGACGGCCGGACGGTTCTGGAACAGGTCACCTTCACCTGGGACGGCACGACTCTCTGCGAACAGATCACGGAAGGCACGACCGGACCCGGCCCGATAGCCCTCACGTGGGACCACAAGGGCCTGCACCCCCTCGCCCAGACGGAGCGCATCCTCGCGCCGGACGCCTCGCAGGAGGCGATCGACGAACGCTTCTTCGCGATCGTCACGGACCTGGTCGGCACCCCGACGGAACTGATCGACGAATCGGGCGACCTGGCGTGGCACACGCGCAGCACACTGTGGGGCACGACGACATGGGCGACGACGAGCACGGCGTACACGCCACTGCGCTTTCCGGGGCAGTACTTCGACCCGGAGACGGGGCTGCACTACAACTACTTCCGGTACTACGATCCCGAATCAGCTCGCTATCTTTCCATCGATCCACTTGGCCTCGCCCCTGCATCAAACCCTGCCGCCTACGTATCGAACCCCCATTCCCACATAGACCCGTTCGGCCTGTTCAATTGCACAGAAGAACATCTATTCCGCGGAACCACTCGCGGCTACGACGCCAGCAGCGGAACGCGGGCTTCAGGGTTCACCCCCACATCAACAGATCCCGGTGTAGCCGCAACATTCGCCAGGCATGCAGAGCAGTACGGGGAAGCCGTGGTTCAACTCATTCCGCGAAGCGCTATCGACGGAGTAGCCACGGAGCGGGGCGTCATTCGAGCTGAGGCCGAGGTCGGCGTAGGGCTTCACCCATCCGAGCTCGCCAGACGGGCAAGCGCCGAAATACCCGTCAACGCCGCGAAGGAAGTCCTTGCAGAGATGGGCATCCATATACCTAAAATAAACCGGTACGAGGGAATTACGGACGCTCTGGAGTGGGATATCCAAAAGCTCACACCAGAACAGATATCACATTTCATAGCGGAGGCTTATAAGCATGTCCGAGGCTAGCCGGATCCAGATCTACTCCGTTGAAGAGTCGACCGCGCACGGGGGGATTTGCATCGCTAGATGCGTCGGCGGAGTCGCGCACGTCGGGCAAGTCTTCACAAACGAGACCGCACTAAATTCCGCGCACCCCGCCCTGACGGTCAAATTGGACAAGATCGAGCGGTACCCTGGAAAATTTGTGAGTTTCTTCGACCCTCCCCACGCTGCAAGAATTCACCTCTCGGGAGAATCTGTCGCAGCATTGGAAAGAGGCTCCATTATTGCCTCGAGGCCGCCGGAGGGTTCGTCGCCGGTCACGGTGACTCCTCGCAGGTCATAGAGGTCCAGGAGAGCGGCGAAGCAGGTGATCTCGTTCGTCTTCTAGGGGACTCTGAGCTGAGTGACGGTCATGCCGGTGTCGGTGCCGGTCGTCGCGGCCAGCAGATGGGCGGCCGGGGTGCTGCCCAGGCGCGAGCCGCGGGCACTCTTGCCGTCGATCGCGAGGGTGTCGGCGCCGGCCGGGTCGTGACCGATGAGGTCGGCCAGGCCGCCGGGGCAGGTGTCGTTGACGAGCCAGCGGATGGTCGCGCCGCTGGGCGGGATGCGCACGGCCAGGGCGGTCGCGGTACGGGCACCGAGCCGGGCCAGAACGTCCTGCGGCGCATCAGCCGCCCACTCGTCGATCGCCAAGAAGCTCCTCGCCCCGGTCACCACGGCGGAGCAGGCGATCAGCAGCACTGTCACGAAGGGGTGACGCTACCGACCTGAAGATTTCAGGGTGGAGCAGCACCTCGGTTAGACCGGTGAACATCGGCCGCTCCGACGACGGTGATCTCGAAGTATCCATCGACACCCCGGAGGGAGCGATTTCATTTCAAGCAAGCACTGCAGCTCTATCCCGATCCCGAGTTTACCTAGCCTCGCCCTCCGAGTAATAGACAAGGAAGCCTGCGCTCCTTCAATTTCGTTCTTCCCTCAACGCGAGCGCCGAGTGGAACTCGAACTCGTCGAGACCCGCCACCTTCAGCTCGAAATTCGTTTACCTCCGCTACCGCGTGACGCGTTAGCCGGCCCGTCCGCCCCCGCCGAGGCGGTCCGAGACAACTGGTGAAGATCGCGGTGCCGTAGGAGGCGTCTTGGCGATACCGGGCAGGAAATGTGGTTATCAGCTACAGGCCTTCCGGACCCAAGAATGAAAGTGGTGCCGAGGCGTGGGGCGGGTCTCCCGAGGACCCAGGTACACCGGTTACACGAGATCAGATCCTCAACGGGGGAATTTCGAACACCAAGGGCGGTACACTTCCACCTGCAACGCCTCTCCGATAAGGTTCCTCAATGCCTCTCCAGCTTTCGGACGGATTCCGAGTCGCGACGACATCCGCACCTCTACCGCATCGCTCGAGATACTCCGTATCCGGGGCTTATGTCGCCGTGTCTCCACACGTGGACCAGCCGAGCCACGAGCGTCTGCGTTCAGAAACTTTCGGCAGCATCGACTGGCTATGGTCCGGGGACGACGAATTCCGATTCGCCAAGTCGGACAGAGCGCTCGCTGGATTGGTCCTCAAAGTACCCGAGACAGAATCTGTATTGAGTTTCGACCCATGGCTGAATGCCCACGAACAGCCTGGCATCATCTATGCACTCAAACCGGAGAATTTTTCCGCCGCATCGACAGATATTCGCCAGGTAAGCGATGATGGAACTCGCCTGATTTGCGCCCATCAAGCACTTGCCACCCAAGCGGGAGAAGTGAGGCGACTACGGATCAATTCTTCACTGGCCTTCGTGTTCGTCGATCAAATCTACTCTGGCTGGATTCTGCAAGATCCTGTCGAATATCTGGTTCAGGAATGGGAGTACTCTCCCATCGATGTTGCCCCAGATTCCCTGCGCGGCCTACTGAAGGACTATCTCACTCTTATCGTAGAACCCAAGATTGACCGAATGCAGGACGGCGATCCTGAGCTTCTTACGGAACTAGAGAATCTCATCGAGCGTTGTTCAGCTCACCCCTACGATCCCAGAAGAGACGTTCTGCTGGACCAAGCTATCGATCTCCGCGAAAATTGGTATGAGGGCGTAATATAGCGGCTTCCCAATTCAACGTCCCTCGGTCCGGATGCCGCGCTGACCCGCCTGCGCGACCACTATGGACGACTGCAGTCGGAGACGGTCGACGGCCGCACGCTGCGGTACGACCACGACGCTGGGGGCCGCCGAATCGGCCGGACGACGCCGAGCGGGGCTGTCAGCACGTGGGCGTACGACCGGGCCGGCCGCCGCTCCGATCTCACAAGCGGAAATTGCCGGTGCGAATGGATTCTACTTTGGGGCGGAAATTACCAGGGAAAGCGGGCACCACAATCCGTCACCCGAAAGTCTCGCGATAGGCAGGGAAGCCTTTGAACGCGCAGGAATCTCATTCCTCTGACAAACCTCTTGGAACGGGCGGTTGGTGGCTAGATGAATCCCCAAACCGCTCGCTGGAAGAGTTGGAGCACCAGGTTGCCTCAAGTTCAGCCATATCGGTCCGCTCAGAGGAGTGGGAGCAGTTGCGTGACCTGAGCGTTGGAGAAATGCAGTCCAATAGCCACTCAGATGACATCCGGATTCGATGGGCCAACCTCGCGCTTGCGGCGATTTCAAAATATTACGATCACCTCACCGACGACCCGAAGAAAAAGGTTGCCGAATCGGCGCGAGTACGCTCGTACCTGATCCAAGAGTTCGGGGCGAGTCAGCTCGATGAGGTCCGGCAGCCTGCCGCTCTATGCGCGTATGTGGTCGAGAATATTGACATGACACGCGACGAATCCGGGCGGGATTCAGCGCAGTGGCGGACTGCCTCGCGGCCACAGGTGCTGCAATTGCGACGCATCAAGAATATGTTTACACCTTTGACGCCGATTTCCGAACAATTGAGTGCGGACGACCCAGTTCGGCAAGACATCGAAGCGTGGCTGACGTTGCTTCCCCGACTCCCTTGAACTCGGCGAGGGATATGGATGCGCTGGCGTGTCGCAGCGGTTGGTTACTGACGAACTCTGGTCGCTCGATCCGGAAGCATCCGCAGGGATTGGGGCAAGTGCACGAAAGTACAAGTCCGGGGCAGCGTCTTCCAGAGGCCTAGCGCACCGATGCGATGTGGGCCTCCCTGACGCAGTCGACTCTCGCAAACATCGCACAGTACGACGCAAAGCGATTTACTTGAGATGATCCTAAATAGCTCATTCGACCGACAGCGTTCGCTGGAAGAACTCGAGGGGCAGCAATGGCCGAAGCCGTCGCCTGATGCCACGAACCTCGTCAAGGCAGTCCACGCCCTGCGAGTCCGCCCCATCGGGGGCCTCACCATCGAGGAGCTAAGGCGGCTGATTGGACAGAACGTCGGAGTTTCCTTTCTGCTTCCACTGGCGCTGGAGATCCTCCGCGCCGGCACAAGAGGAGGGCGGATTCTATGATGACGACTTGCTGTCCGCGGTCTTGACTGTCGATCCAGCCACCTGGACTCGTTCGCCGCAGTTCGCGCAGGAGCTGAAGAGCATTATCGCGACGCTCAGAGACGTATCACCGTATATCGAATCCGGCATCCAGGCGTTCCAACGAGCACTCCCGGATGACCTGCGATAGGCCAGAGCCGAGGGAGGACGCATACCAGCGATGCGGTTACGCACCCCGAGCAGCAGCGAGGTCCGTGCCTGTGTCCAGGCCGCCCTCGCATCGCCACCATTTCATGTCCACTTCGCCGTCGAAAGAGTTGCACTCCGTGATCAATCTGGAATTCTCGGTACGGCCAGACCAAGGAGATCCCAGCGGGTTCGACCTGGGAGACATGACGATCACGGGCGACCTCGGGGCAGCGGACTCCCGAGGCCACTACCCCGACCAGGGAATGATGATCTATCTCACCGTGCCCCTGCTTCTCTACGGCTTGGGAAGAATCCTCAGAGGCGAAGAAAGGCGTTTGAGGTTCATCGGGATCGACACCTCATTCAGAGTCGACTTCCACCGGAACAAGAAAGGGGTTTCCCTCTCCGCCAATCGCAATAAAATCACCAATATCGAAGTAGCCGAACTCGCCAGCGCAGTGCTGCTAGCAGCAGAGGCGTTGGCCGATTCAAGCCTTCCAACCCTTCCCGAAAAGGACGTTGCCAAATCAGACTACTTGAACACGCTGAATGATTTCAAGGCACTGACTGCGAGCATCTCAAAGTGATTGAGCAAGCGTCGCGAATCGACAAGAACTGCACTCAGTGCGGAAACCCTTGCGAGGGGTGGGTCGTACAGTTGATAAAAAATAAGAGGCTTCGCTGGGAAAGCGAATGGGCCTGCAGCCGCTGCGGAAACTCACATGACGGCGACTGGGGTGCGGCACCGGCCATTATCCGCGATCGCCTGCTGGCGGAGCACGGCCACTACCGGCTACTGGTGACCAACGAGACCGCCTCGAACGGAAGGATCCTCAAAGCCTTTCGAGATGGATTCAACGTCTCCCTCCAAGAAGCCAAGCAGGCATCCGAGAAAGCAAGAACCGACGGGTACGAAGGGACCTATGTAGAGGTTGCCCTGGTAAAGCAGCTTCTTAGCCTCGCCGGTGTGGCCACCGATATGGAGTTCAGCGACAGAGAACTGATCTCGCGGATGCGAGAGCACGGTCTCGTGGCGCTTGAGTGCGAACTGCCCTCAACCATTCCCGCCCCGCTAGACGCGATTCTTTCCGTAACGGGCGGTTATGTAACACCAACAGTTGCCGTGCCGCACTCCGCCCCGAATCTCGCCGCCGAGATGGATCGGCACTGGCTCGAGCAGGCAACCCGATTGGGATTGGTCTCCGCCGACTGCAGGTTTCTCCTGCGGCTATCAGATCCCGGCAGTGAATCACGAGGGTGGATCTACGTTCGGGACGAAGTCATCGCGAACCTCCCCTCGCGGATTGCCGCCGCCACAGGACGCCGAGAATTCATTGCCCTATCTCAAGATGGAAGACACCTGTGTGCCGTCTCGATCGAGGACGATGAAGACTGGATCGTGACTCACGAATTCAGCTAGCATTCGAGGCCACTCAGTGAGGTTTCTCAACGAAACGATCTCGTGAGGTGACTCGGCCCAGGAGTCCCGCGAGTCGTGATGGGTCATGCGGCGGCCGGCGGTCGTACTGTCGAACCCCGTTACCGAGGAGGACTTCTGATGCGCAGCGTGACTTATGCGATGGGCGTCTCGCTTGACGGCTACATCGTCGGGCCGGACGGCAGCTTCGACTGGACGGCGCCCGACGAGGAGGTCTTTCGGTTCTGGATCGACGAGATCCGAGAGGTCGGCGTCCATCTGATGGGACGGCGGCTGTACGAGACAATGCTGTACTGGGAGACCGCCGACCAGGACCCATCGCTCGGCGCCCCCGAGCTCGAATGGACCGCGCTGTGGAATCCGCTCCCCAAGGTGGTGTTCTCCACCACGCTGTCGGCGGTGCAGGGCCATGCCCGTCTCGCCTCCGGCAGCGTGGCAGAGGAGATCGAGCAGTTGCGGGCCGAGCCGGGGGAGGGCGACATCGCGATCGGCGGCGCGACTCTCGCCGCCGAGGCGGCCGCGTCGGGTCTGATCGACGAGTACCGGGCCATGGTCCACCCGGTGCTGGTCGGCGGCGGCACTCCGTTCTTTCCCCAACACGAGCGCCGAGTGGATCTCGAACTCGTCGAGACCCGCACCTTCAGCTCGAAATTCGTCTACCTCCGCTACCGCGTGACGCGTTAGCCGGCCCTCCGCCGAGCCGTGCCGGCACGCCCGCTCTCGCCGAGGCGGTCCAAGACAACTGCTGAAGATCGCGGCGCCGTAGGAGGCGTCTCGGCGATATCGGGTGGTCCCCAGGGGTCGCCCGACGTTACCGTCCGGCGCATGACTGGATCTCCCGAGCCCGCGGTGGAGCCGCCGGACAACATGACCGACCCCCGCGCGCTGGTGCTCGCCTACCTCGACTACTACCGTGCCGTGCTGTTGCGCAAGCTCGACGGCATGTCCGAGGAGGACCTGCGCAGCAGCAGACTCCCGTCCGGATGGGCCCCGCTCGCCCTGCTCAAGCACCTCGCGTTCGTGGAACGGCGATGGCTCCGCTGGGGGTTCGCCGCCGAACAGGTGGATCCCATCTGGGGCGACGAAGACCCTGACACACGAAAATGGCAGGTCGGAGCCGAGGAGTCGACAGAAGAGATCCGAGCCCTCTTCCTGGACGAGTGCGCACGATCCCGCGAGATCGTGGCGGGCGCGGAACTGCAGCAACCGGCGCGCAGCGGTGGCGGCTTCAATCCGCCTGACCACCACCCGGCCCTGATCTGGATCCTGTTCCACATGCTGCAGGAGTACGCCCGACACGTCGGCCAGCTGGACGTGGTCCGCGAACTCGCGGACGGTGTCACCGGCGAGTAGCGCAGCACCGGCCGGAACAGACCACATTCTCCCCCTGGATGGGTCCGCATCGCCCCGAGCGCCCACGCCCCAACCCGGTGAACGTTCACGCTCTCACCCGGATTTCATCCAGTTCGCTCGCGTCGTACGAATAGGGGCCTGGCCATTTCGCGTGTCCTCTCTTTGTTGCGTGACCACTCGCGCGGAAAAATCGACCACTGACCGACGTACGCACAGGAGAATTCTTGGAGGTTGAGCGATAAATGTACCGAGAGTTTGCCGTCCCAGATGATCTGACGATCTTCGAAGCGCTCGGCGAGTGGCCCGAAGAAATCGACGAGGACATCCGTCAACTCACGCTGCGCGAAAATGAGGGCGGAAGCCTGGTGCTCTCTTACGCTCCCCTCGGCAGGTCCGTCCGAATAATCTGGAAGAATAGCGACGGCAGGACCACCCTGGATCTCTTCCGGGAAGGAGCCACCCGTTTGAATGTGACCATCGAGCCACCGGCCAGTGGGCTCACGATCGATTTCCACATGGGCGGGTGCGCAGGCGAATTGAGCATTCAAATCCTTCCGGCTCTCTGCGTGACAGAGCGTCTTCTCTTCGTCTGACACCGCAGTCGGCAACTCACCCCGATGGTCCGAGCAGGAGATGGAATCGATGGGCGACAGTCCCCTTTGGAATGAAGTCGACCTCGATCGACGACCAGCCTGGCGGCATATCTTCAACGACGATTGGCAGGATTCTGAACTCGCGGGCGCATGCCCTGTGTGCTCCGAGCATTCATTGCATCGCTGGTACCTGGTAGAGGACGAGAAATCGATATCACTGCGCGGGCAACATTTCATTGGCCACGGGAGACTGTGGGAATGGTGCAGCACATGCCGCACATTCGAATACTATCCGGACGGCTACGTACCGGACTGGTGGAGGTCGCCCTATGCCGTGGATCCCGCACTGCTGAGATACAATCCGGAGCCCATCGAAAATGCACACGTTGGCGCGTGAAATATTTGGTCCGCTCGGGGGGATTGTAGAGATGGGCGCGGTATCCGCGGCCGGCCCAGAACAGCTCAAGGACGTATCCGTCGGGGACTTCGTCGCAAACCACCGCAGCGAACTGGATCGCATCCTCCTGGCGATTCGCGAAATCGGCGATTTCCACCCCACGACCATGGCCATCGTCGATGAGCTGGGATGGCACAGGGACCACGAGGTCACAGCCCCGTCCTTGCTGCTCTGGTCGGGCTGCATCGAGACTTTTTCGCCGAATCTGGAGAACCCTGCCGCCGTGCATCGGATGGTCCGCATGGGCACGGACCTTCAGTTGACCAACCTCATGCATGCGCTGATCGGCACCGCATCGTCCATGAAGCGGCCTGTGCCTGATTCGTCAGAGCTCATCATTGAAGCCGTTGACGCGTCTGCCGCCTTGTTGGGACTCCATAGCAAGAGGGCTACGTGGGATGTTTTTCGCATGTGGCGCGTGGCGTTCCTTCCCAGCGTTCTATCGCCTTCATCGAAGTCACCAGACCTCGTCAAGGCATACTTCAGGGAATGCGCCCACACTCTTGAAAGCCTCCTCGCTGAGCGGTAGCCGCGCGAACTGCTCTTGACGCGCGATAAACGGGTCGGCCGGACGTGGAAAGACAGGACGCATGGAAAGCAAGGATTTTGTGGACTTCCTCCGAGACCTTCTGAGTCTCGACGAAGCGGTGCGTACGGAGGCGAGCAACCGCGTTCAGGACTTCGTGAACCTGCTTTCCGGCGCCCAGGCCAGAGTGGTAGGGGACCTGATCGCCATGCTGGCCCTGCACGAGGAGTCCAGGGTGGCCCTGGAGGCGCACCTGCATGCGCTGACCGATCTCGACGGATGCGGGAAGCTCGACGGTGTCGATCTCTCACCCCTGGGGGACATCCCGGAATCCGCGATCCACGTGGAACACCGCGAGTACATGGAGGAGTTCGCCCCGGGGTATCGGGGGGCGATCTCCGTTGCCGACCCGGGTGCTCAATAGAACCACTACAGCCCTCGGCAACGTCGTCTCGGCCTGCTTCCGGCACTTCTCTGTGCTGGGATCCCCCGGGGACGCCGTCGGCCCGTGCCTGGTGTCCAGGCACGGGCCGACGGCGGCTGCGCGACAGGGCGTCAGGCCAGCAGGCCCGCCATCCATGCCTCCACCGCGTCCGCCTCGCGCGGCAGCGCAGAGGAGAGGATCTCGTTGCCGTCTTCCGTGACCAGGATGTCGTCCTCGATGCGGACGCCGATGCCCCGGTACTCCTCCGGCACCGTCAGGTCGTCCGGCTGGAAGTACAGGCCCGGCTCCACCGTCAGGCACATGCCAGGCTCCAGCGTGCCCTCCACGTAGAGCTCGGTGCGGGCCGCCGCGCAGTCGTGGACGTCCATGCCGAGCATGTGGCCCGTGCCGTGCATCGTCCAGCGGCGCTGCATGCCCAGCTCCAGGACCTTCTCCACGTCCATGTCGCCCAACAGGCCCCACTCCAGGAGCCGTTCGGCGAGCACGCGCTGGGCCGCGTGGTGGAAGTCGCGGTAGTCGGCGCCCGGCTTCACCGTCGCGATGCCCGCCTCCTGGGCCTCGAGCACCGCGTTGTAGATCTTGCGCTGGAGCGGCGTGAACGTGCCGTTGATCGGCAGCGTGCGGGTCACGTCGGCCGTGTAGAGGTTGCGCGTCTCCACGCCCGCGTCGAGCAGCAGCAGCTCGCCGGAGCGGACCGCGCCGTCGTTGCGGACCCAGTGGATGGTCGTCGCGTGGGGGCCGGCCGCCGCGATCGTGCTGTAGCCGACCGAGTTGCCCTCGACGCGGGCGCGCAGGAAGAACGTTCCCTCGATGTAGCGCTCGCTGGTCGCCTCGGCCTTGTCCAGCGTTCTGACGACGTCCTCGAAGCCGCGGGCCGTCGCCTCGCAGGCGTACCGCAGCTCCGCGATCTCGAAGTCGTCCTTGATCCGGCGCATCTCGGAGAGGAAGACGCGGAACTCCTCGTCCCGCTCGGCGGTCACCTTGTCGGTCAGGGCGGCCTCGATGCCGGCGTCGTAGCCGCGCAGCACGCGGACCGGGCCGGTCGTCTCCTTGAGCGCCTCGGCCAGCTGGCGGACGTCCTTGCAGGGCAGCCCGAGGAGCTTCTCGTTCTCGGTGAGGCTGTTGCGCCGGCCGTCCCACAGCTCGCCCTGGCCGGAGAGCCAGAACTCGCCGTTGTCGCGGTCGGATCGGGGCAGCAGGTACGCGGTGGCCTCGTGGCCGCCGTTCTCCTTGGGCTCCAGGACGAGAACGCCGTTCTCGGTCTGGTCGCCGGTCAGATAGGCGTAGTCGGAGGAGGCGCGGAAGGGGTAGTCCGTGTCGTTGGCGCGGACCTTCAGGTTGCCGGCGGGGACCACCAGACGCTCGCCGGGGAAGCGGGCGGACAGATCGGCGCGGCGGCGGGCGGTGTTCGGGGCCTGCGGGATGGGCTCGAGATCATGGCGCTCGGTGTCGGCCCAGCCCTGCTTCATGTTCTCGGCGAGCTCGTCGCTCACGCCCCGCTCCAGGCCGTTCTTCCGGGGCTTTACCGTCTCGGCCTGCTCGCCCTCGGTGCTCTCCGGGGCCTGGAGTTCCTGGCTCTCGGACGTCCGCTCGGTCACACTGCCTCCTGAATCGAATCGGTGACGCCTGCCCCATGGATCGCATGCGGCCGACAGTCATCGTATGGGTGGGCGAGCCCGCGGCAGGTCTCAGCCCGTGAGATGCGCCACCAGCAGATCGACGCCCTCGTAGACGCTCCGACAGAGGCCCTAGACGCCCTCGCAGACGCCCTCGCCGCCGTGTCCGTCGCCGTTTTCGTCGCTGTGCTCGCTGCCGCGCTCGCTGCTGTGCTCCTTGAGGAGAACCGTAGGCCGCAAGAGCCGTCCGCCCGTGGGCGGGAGAGGTGGGGGTTCGGCCAATGTGCTGTGGTACTCGGCCAGTTCGGCATACGACGTGTTCGCCTTCGGGTTGTTCGCCTTCGAGTCGCGCAGGTCGGCAGAGGGTCGGACGAGGATCGGAAGAGGACGGGAGAGAGGACGCGGGGTGAGGTCGGAAGAGGTCGGGCACGTCGAGGAGGTCGGGGGGCCTGGTCGGCCCCCCGCTCCGCTCGGCCGAGCATGTACCGCGCGGCCGCCAGCACCCTAACGAACGACGGGATCCGGCGGGGGCCGGCCGTACGCGAGCTGGCTCGTTCGTGCAGGTCCCGCCGGTATCAGGAATCTCGTCGATATCGGCGATATCGACTCTGACCAGTGCTCTTCTCGCCAACGGCTGTCCAGCCGGCGGATCACCGGCGCCGGACGGCCGGCGGCGCGGCGATCGCGGCCTACGGTTCCGAACGGTGCCGCATCCGCATCCGTACCCGCATCCAATGAGGCGAATTCAAGACGCGGAAATACGTACCGCTCAAGCCGTTCAAACCGCACCGGGCAGGGGAGGATTCGACCATTGGAATTGACTGTCGGAGTCGAGTTGCAGCCGCACATTCAAGAATCCACGCAGGCCATGATCACATCACGAACACGCTGGTCAGCTGCGTGTCGGCTCGCATTCAGGGTATTGACACCGGATGGTGGCAGCCCTAGTATGGCCGCGCTGTATTGGGCAGGGGGGCCGCAGAGGATCGACACAGTCGGCGGGAAACAATTGATTGCCTGACATGTGGCGTGACGGGGTTTCCCGGCCCGAGATGATCGGGACTTTTCGGGATATCCATTTTGCGCTGACGGGGGCATTGTGTCCGAGGGTACATCGGGGTCGAATTCCGGACTCGGGTCCTATTTTCGACTACTGCGGCAGCCCGGCGCGGCGATGCTCGGCTTCTGGGGGATGGTCGGCCGATTACCGATCGCCATGCGCGCCATCAGCTGTCTGCTGCTGGTCTCCGCGTTCACCGGGTCGATGGCCCAGGCGGGGACGGTGGCCGCTGCCATGCTCGTCTCGCAGGGCGTGGCCAGCCCCGTGCTCGGACGGCTGGCCGACCGGCTCAGCCAGCGGCGGGTGCTGCTCACCGCCTGCCTCGGGCACGCGGCGGGGATGACGCTCTTACTGGTGTCGATCGGGCTCAGAGCCCCGCTGTGGGTGCTCATCGTCGCTGCCGTGGCCACCGGGTGCAGCTCGGTGTCGTTCACGTCGTTCATGCGGGCGCGCTGGGCGACGATGGTCGACAAGGGGCTTCTGCGCACGGCCTACGCCCTGGAGTCCATGCTCGACGACACCATCTTCCTCCTCGGCCCCCTGCTGGTAACGGTGTTGGCGTCGGCCGTGCACCCGGCCGCCGGGCTGGCCGTCTGCGCCCTGCTGACCACCGTCGGCTCGATCTTCGTCGCACTGCACAGCCAGTCCGAGCCGACGTCCCAACAAGCCCCCGAGCCCACGCCCGATCCGGAATCCGAGCCGGCCTCCGGGCCCGCCACGGCGCCGGCGCCGACCCGTCGCCCGGAGCGAGCGCTCGGAGTGCCCGGAGTCTGGGTGCTGATGATCGCGTACGCCGGTATGGGCTTCCAGTTCGGCGCGGTCGACGTCACGATGATCGCCTTCGCCGAGGAGCAGCACGCGTCGGGGCTCAGCGGAGTGTTCCTGTCGTTGATCGCGGTGGGCAGCCTGATCGCGGGCGTCGTCTACGGAGCGGTGAACTGGCGGCTTCCGCAAGCCCAGTTGCTCTCGATCACCACTGGTCTGCTGACCCTCGGCGTGATCCCCCTGGCCTTCGTGGAGTCCTCCCTGCTGATGGCGTTCCTCGCCGTCGTCGCGGGCATCGCGATCTCCCCCGCGCTGATCGCGGGCAGCACGCTGCTGGAGTCGCTCGCGCCGAAGGGCTCCCTGTCGGAGGCGTTCTCGTGGCTCACCAGCGCCGGGGCGCTCGGCATCGCCTCCGGCACGGCCGCGGGCGGGCAGCTGGCCGAGGCGAGCAGTTCGGCGCACGCAGCCTGGGCGGGCGTCGCCGGCGGGGTCGTCGCCCTGGCACTGAGCGTCGCAGGTCAGCCGGCCCTGCGCAGAAGCAGGCCGGCTTCGGAACCGGCCTCCAAAAAAATGGCGGTACAAAAATAATGAACGATGAGGACAGAGTTGTGAGTACAGCACACCCTGTGTCCGAGCGAGTCGCCCTCGGGGGCCTACCGGTCCCCCGCATCTCGTTCGACGAGTTCATGGCCTTCGGACGGAAGGCGCTCATCCGGGCCGACGTCCCCGTAGTGATCACCCTGCCGAAGGGCTCGCAGGGCCTCGGCAGGGACGGAGTCGCCGAGCGGCTCGGAGACCTGATGGTCACCCTGTTCACCGAGCCGAGCAACAAGCAGAACGCGGAGCGCTGGACCACCAGGGAGATCCGGCTCCGCGAGTTCTTCGAGGACGAGCGGTATCTGAAGGACCCCGGCGCCTGGAACCGCATCGTGTCGAACTTCCGCAACGCCCCCGCCGACGTCAACGCGATCCTCGGCTTCGACGCCGAGCGGCTCTTCGACTACCGCCGCCCGATGAACGCGGCCAACCTCTGGATCAGCCACCAGGGCGTCTTCACCCAGAGCCATTTCGACGAGCTCGAGAACTTCAACATCGCCCTGGAGGGGCGCAAGCGGTTCGTGCTCGCGCCTCCGGGGTTCTGGGAGTACTACCCGAGGTCGCTCAAGCAGGGCTTCGGCGACAAGTCCCGGGTCTTCGACTTCGACGACGTGGACTGGGCGCGCTACCCCAGGCTCGCGTCCAAGCTGGCCCAGCGCAGGGAGCTGATCCTGGAGCCGGGGCAGATGCTCTATCTGCCGCTCGGCTGGTGGCACCAGGCCGAGTCGCTGGACGAGATGAACATCAACGTGAACTTCTGGCTGCGCGACCCGAAGATCCTGCGCAGGCCGTACGTCCTCGGCGTGGCCCTCTACACCGCCGCCTACCGCAAGCTCAAGGGCGTCTACAACTACCAGCCCGCCGAGGGGACGTCATGACCGAGCGCGAGATCATCACTCCCACCAACCGGTTCCGCAACAACGACAAGCTGATCGGGATCGGCAACGCGTTCTGGGACATGTCCGAGCGCAGCGGGCTGGCCGGCATCGTGGCCGACTACGAGGCGGGCGAGGGCTTCCTGCGCGCCGACGCGAGTCATGAGTACATCGACGCGGGCCATGAGTTCGTCAACTTCAGCTGCTGCTCCTATCTGGACCTCGACTCCCATCCCAAGGTCGTCGAGGGCGGCATCGAGGCGCTCCGCCGGTATGGCGTGCTGGACCACTGCATCGCCCGCAGCCGTGTGCAGATTCCCGCCATGCTGGAGCTGGAGAACTCGCTGGGCGAGCTGTTCGGCGCGCACGTCGTCTGCTCCATCGCCGCCAGCACCGCGACCTTCGGACTGCTGCCGCTGATCGCCTCCGGCCATCTGGGCAACGGCGAGCGGCCGTTGATGATCTTCGACAAGAACGCCCATGTGTCGATGGCCAACGTCAAGCCGGTCTGCGCCGACGAGACCGAGGTGGTCACCTGTCGCCACCACGACCTCGACTTCATCGAGGACGCCTGCAAGAAGTACGCCCGGGTCGCCTACGTCTGCGACGGCAGCGACAGCCTCGGCGGATACGCGCCGGTCGAGGAGCTGGCCGAGCTCCAGGACAGGTACGGCCTGCTCGTCTACTACGACGACTCCCACTCGATGTCGGCGTACGGGGAGAGGGGCGTCGGCTACGTCCGTACGCACAGCCCCGTCCTCGACGAGCGCACCATCGTGGTGGTGACGCTGAACAAGGCGTTCGGCACCAGCGGCGCGGCGATCGTGCTCGACGGGTACTCCAAGGAGACGCTGCGGGTCATCGAGCGCTTCGGCGGGGCCCTGAACTACTCGCAGCTGCTGAACACCCCGGCGGTCGGGGCCGGGCTCGCGTCCGCCGAGATCCACCGGACCGATGAGCTGGTCACTCTGCAGAAACGTCTCTACAGCAATATCGCGCTCTTCGACTCGCTGGTCCACACCGAGCAGGCGGGCAGCACGTTCCCGATCCGGCTCGTGCCGATGAGCGACTCGACGGTGATCGAGGCGGGCCGACGGGTGTTCGAGGCCGGGTTCTACGTCTCGCCCGTGTTCTTCCCGATCGTGGCCCGCGGCACGGCGGGGCTCCGCGTCATGATGCGCGCCGGCCAGAGCGAGGAGCAGATCCGCGGTCTGGGCAAGATCCTCGTCGAGGTGGGCGCGGAGCAGGCCGCGCCGCTGCCAGGGGAGGCGGCTCTATGACGCGCGGGGCACGGGGAACGGCCGCCGGGCGAGGGACGGTCGCCGCACAGGGAACGGTTGCCGCACGGGGGACGGTCGCCGCACGGGCGATCCCGCGCAGCATCCTGTACACGCCCGCGCTGTCGCTGGACCGGCTGGTGAAGGCCTGGACCTACGACGCGGACGTGCACTTGATCGACCTGGAGGACTCCGTCCCGCCGCAGGAGAAGGCCGCGGCGCGGAAGGTGTGCCGGTCCGCGCTGGAGAAGGCGCCGGAGCCCGCGAACATCGCCGTACGCGTCAACGAGCTGGGCGCGATGGACGCGGTGCACGATCTGGCGATGCTCGCCGAGGCGCCGGTCAGGCCGGGCTTCGTCGTGATGACGATGGTGGACTCCGCGGTCGAGGTGACGCTGCTGCGCGACACCCTCGCCTCGGCGGGGGCGCATCCGCAGATCTACGTGACCCTGGAGACCCCGGCCGCCGTCGCCGACGTCGACGCGATAGCGGCGGCCGCCGACGGGCTGGTCCTCGGCTCGGCGGACCTGGCCGCCACCCTGGGCGTCGAGATCACCTGGGCGGGCCTGCTCGCGGCCCGGCAGGCGATGGCGATGGCCTGCGCCCGGCACGGCACGGCCTGCATCGACACGGCCAACTTCCGGCTCGCCGAGCCGGGCGTGCTGGCACAGGAGATAGAGCGCGTAAGGGAGTTGGGCTTCCACGGCAAGGCGACCGTGCACCCGGGCGAGCTCGGCGCGATCAACGGGGCCCTGCGGCCCGACCCGGACGGTCTGCGGCACGCGCGGCGGGTCGCCGAGGCCGTGCGGTCGGCGGACGGCGGGATCGCGGTCCTGGACGGGAACATGGTGGGGCCGCCGTTCGCGCGGATGGCCCGTACGACGGTGGCGCTCGGGGACGCCTGGGCCCAGCGGTTCGGCCCCAGCGGACCCAGCGGCCCCATCAGCCCCAGTGACTCCGGGGGCGCCGGCGCCTCTACCGGCCTGAGCGGACTCGGCGACGGCACCAGAGCCGGCGGCGGCGAGGAGGCCGGCCATGACCGTCGCTGAGGACGTCGCCGTACCCGAGAACGACACCCCCGAGAACGTCGGCGGCGCGGCGCCGGGCGCCGCGCCGACCGCGTCCGCCCTGTCCGTCGCCGTCATCGGCACCGGCGCCATCGGCCAGGACCTGGTCAGCAAGATCCACCGCTCCCCCGTGCTGGAGTGCGCGCTGGTGGCAGGCCGCAACCCGCAGTCCGCGGGCCTGCGGCACGCCGCCGGGCTCGGCTACCCGACCACGGCGGACGGGATCGACGCGATCCTCGCCGCCCCGCGCCCCTTCGACGTCGTCTTCGACGCCACCAACGCGATGTCGCACGCCGAGCACTGGCGGCTGCTCCAGCCGCTGGACACCCTGCTCGTCGACCTGACCCCCAGCAAGGTCGGGCAGATGGTGGTGCCGACCGTGACGGGCGCCCGGCCGCCGACCGAGCGCAACGTCAACCTGGTCAGCTGCGGCGGGCAGGCGTCGGTCCCGATCGCGCACGCGCTCGCCGGGCGGTTCGAGGTGGAGTACATCGAGGTCGTCTCCACCGTCGCCAGCAGCATCGCGGGCCGGGCGACCCGGCTCAACCTCGACGAGTACGTCGCGACGACCCAGCACGCCGTCACCGTGTTCTCCGGTGTGCGCGACACCAAGGCGATCCTCAACATCAGCCCGGCCGTGCCCCCGGCTACGTTCCGCACGGCCGTCCACGCGGTCGTCCCCGGGGCGAGCGTCGAGGCGGTGCGCGCCGTGGTCGACGAGAGCGCCGAGCGGGTACGGGCGTTCGCGCCCGGGTACGAGGTCGTCGCCTGCACGGTCGACGGCGACCGGGTCGTCGTCTCCCTGGAGGTCGCCGCGGACAGCGACGTGCTGCCCCGGTACGCCGGGAACCTGGACATCATCAACTCGGCCGCCGTCCTGGTCGCCGAGCAGCACGCGGCCCGGCTCGGCCTGGCCGCGCGGACGGGGGTGGGCCGATGAGCGCCGTGGTGATCCACGACCCGACGCTGCGCGACGGCCAGCACGCGGTGCGGCACCAACTCGGCGCGGCCGCGCTGAAGGGGTACGCCCAGGCCGCCGACGCGGCGGGGATTCCCGTGGTGGAGGTCGGGCACGGCAACGGCCTGGGCGCCTCGTCGCTCCAGGTGGGACGTGCCGCCGTCAGCGACGACGTGATGCTGTCGACCGTGCGGGAGGCCCTGCGCACCAGCCGGATGGGCGTGTTCATGCTGCCCGGCTGGGGCACCTCCGACGATCTGCGCAAGGCCGTCGCGCACGGCGCCGACCTGGTCCGTATCGGCGTGCACTGCACCGAGGCCTCGCTGGCCGAGCGCCATCTCGGGTTCCTGCGGGAGGAGGGCGCGGAGGCGCACTGCGTCCTGATGATGAGCCACATGGCGACCCCCGCCGAGCTGGCCGAGCAGGCTGTCCGCGTCGTCGGGTATGGAGCGCGGGCGGTGGGCATCATGGACTCCGCCGGGCACTTCCTGCCCGGGGACGTCGCCGCGCGGATCGGCGCGATCGCCGAGGCCGTGGGCGTGGACGTGCCGGTGATCTTCCATGGGCACAACAACCTCGGCATGGCCGTCGCGAACTCCGTGGCCGCGGCCGAGGCGGGGGCCGGGATCATCGACGGCTGCGCGCGCGGCTTCGGGGCCGGGGCGGGCAACACCCAGCTCGAGGTGCTGGTTCCGGTGCTGGAGCGCACCGGGTTCGAGACCGGGATCGACCTGTACGCGCTGCTGGACGCCGCCGAGTTCGCCGAGCGCGAGCTGATGCCCGCGCCGCCGGTCACCGGCTCGCTCAGCATCGTCAGCGGGCTGGCCGGGGTGTTCTCCGGGTTCAAGCACCAGGTGCTCGATCTGTCCGCGCGTGCCGGGGTCGACCCGCGCGATGTGTTCTTCGAGCTCGGCAGGCGGCAGGCCATCGCCGGCCAGGAGGACTTGATCGTCGACGTCGTGGCCGAGCTGAGCGGTCGGAGGGCCGTCGCATGAGCATGCCGTTGACGATCCGGGCCGAGGAGATGGCGGGCGCGGACCGGCTGACGAGGGTGATCGACGCGCTGGCGGAGGTGTTCGCCGACCTGTCGGCGGGCCGGACGTCGTCGCCGCCCCGGACGATCGTGCAGCACGGCCCGCAGCGGGAGCTGCTGGCCGGCACGGCGGTCTGGGAGCGGCGGGGGGTGGGCAGCGTCAAGATCACCACGCTCACCCCGGACAATCCGGACCGCGGGCTGCCGCTGATCCACGGCGTGGTCGTGCTGACCGACTTGGCGACCGGACGGGTCACCGCGCTGCTGGAGGGCGCCGAGCTGACGGCCGTGCGCACGGGGGCGGTCGCCGGTCTGGCGACCCGCCTGTGCGCGCCCGCGGACGCGGAGGACCTGGCCGTCGTCGGCGCGGGGGTGCAGGCGCGGGCGCTGGTGCGGGCGGTGTCGGCGGTGCGCCCGATCCGGTCGGTACGGGTGTACTCCCGTACCCCGGGCCGTACGGAGCGGTTCGCCCAGTGGGTCCGCGACACCGCGGGGACCCCGGTGCGGGTCACGGTGTGCGACACGGCCAAGGAGGCCGTCGCCGACGCGGCGGTCGTCTGCACGACGACCTCGACCGACGACAGCGAGCCGCTGGTGGCGGCCGACTGGGTGGCCCCCGGCGCGCACGTCAACGTGATCGGCGGAACCCACGAGAACGCGATCGAGGTGGACCCGGCGCTGCTGGGCGACGCGTTCGTGGTCGTGGAGGAGCGGTCCGCCGCGCGGGAGGAGGCGGGCGAGGTACGGGCGGCGCTGGCCGCCGGCCTGATCGACGTGACCGACCTCCACGAACTGGGCACGCTGACGAGCGGGCCGGCGCTACGGGACGACGCCCGCACGTCGGTCTTCCGCAGCGTGGGCCTGGCCATCGAGGACACGGCCACGGCATCGGCGCTCTACGAGGTGGTGACGGCTGGGGGGTGAGTCTGGGGGGGGCGGGTCAGTCAGGCGGGGCGCCCGGCGGGGTGGCGGGGCTGGGTGGCCCGGGGGGGGGGAGGGGGGAGGCAGCTTGCCCGACGGGTCGACCTGGCTCGCCCCGCCGACGGCCGGACGGGGGCGGGGCGAGCCAGGCGGGGTGGCCAGGCGGGGACCCCGGTCGCGGTGACCCGGCGGGAGGCAGCTTGCCCGACAGGGCAACCGGCTCGACTCGCCCACCGCCGACCCCACCCCCCTCGTCAGGTCGACTCACGGCAGCGGACCATGAAAGACCGCTCGAAGACGATCACCGTCTCCCCCGTCCCCTTCGTGCCGGTCGTCTCCACCGTGATGATCCCTTGGCCGGGACGGGACTTGGACAGCCGTTTGTCGAGGATCCGGCTCGTCGCGTAGAGCGTGTCGCCGACGAACACCGGGTCCTTCAGGCGGACCTTGTCCCAGCCGAGGTTGGCCACCGCGCGTGCGGACAGCGCCTGTACGGTCATGCCGCCGACCAGGCAGAGGGTGATACCGCTGTTGACCAGCACCCTCCCGTACTCCGCGCCCTCCCCGTAGTGCCGGTCGAAGTGCAGCGGGTGCTGGTTCATCGTCAGCAGGGTCAGCCAGGTGTTGTCGGTCTCCGTGAGCGTCCGGCCCGGCCAGTGGCGGATCACCATGCCCGGCTCGAAGTCCTCGTAGTCCCCGCCGTGCTCTTCGACGTACTCGTTGTCCTGGACGCGGCGCAGCGTCATGCGGCGTACTCCCCTGCGAGGTCGTTGAGTTGAGCGGCGCGGTCCCCCCTGGGCGGCGACGCCGACGAGGCGGCCGGCGCCTCGTCGGCCCAGGGTAGGGGCGGGCCTGGACGACCTTGGCGGCCGGTACGCCGGTTTATATGCTGATCACGCGATGGCGGAGCAACGCAGCCTTGGGGGAGTCGGATGAGCGCGCTCGAGGACATCGGCGTCCAAGGGGCCACGGGCCACCCGTGGTTCGGCAGCCGTCGGCTGGCGCCCGCCGCGCCCGCGCGCACGATCCGGGAGATGCTGCGCACCGAGATCCGGGACACCGGCTGGCCCTACCAGTCGCTGCTGCCCGCCGCGCCGATCGCGCTGCCGCGCGCCTCCTACGCCGAGCTGTTCCGCGCGACCGCCGCGCTGCTCGACCTGGTGCGCCGCACCGCCCTGGAGACCGCGCCGACCACGCAGGGCAGGCTCGCGGCGTACCGCATGCCCGAGAGCGAGCATCAGCTTTTCGTGGACGACCAGTTCGTCGAGGAGCGGTACGCGGACTGCGTGACCCGGCCGGACATCGTGATCGGCCCGAACGGTCCGCAGTTCCTGGAGTTCAACGTCAGCGGCGCCCTCGGCGGGCCGGTGGAGACGCACTGCCGCCTCGAGGTGTGGCGCAAGCTGTACGCCGACGACCAGGGGCGGACGCCGTTCGGCTACGAGGACCCGTTCGCCGTCCGCACGGAGATGTTCCGCGCCCTGTGCGCGGAGCTGGCGGCGCCGCCCCGGGTGGCCCTGCTGGGCAGCGCCCGCGACCAGGGGGACCTCACCCGGTACTTCGACGTGCAGACCGACTACTTCAACAGCCACGGGCTGACCGCGCGGTTCTTCGAGCCCGAGGAACTGCACGAGGCGTGGGACTGCCCGCCGCGGCTGCGCTACGCGGTGGGGCTGCGGGACTTCACCATCCCGGACTGGATCGAGCTCGGCATCGACACCGCGCCCGTGCAGACGGCGCTGGACAACGGGTGTCTGCTGGTGGGCACCCAGACCTCCACGTTCCTGACCAGCAAGCTGACCATGGGCCTGCTGTCGGAGGGGCGGCCGTGGATGAGCGCGGCGGAGAAGGCGCTGGTCGACCGGTATCTGCCGTGGACGCGGGTCCTGTCCCACCGGTGGACGAGCCGGGGCGGCGAGAAGGTCGACCTGGTCCGGTTCGCCGTGGACCACCGGGAGCTGCTGGTGCTCAAGGCGAGCATCGGGATGAGCGGCAAGCAGGTCGTCATCGGCCGGGAGGCGGGCCAGGCGGAGTGGGAGGCGGCGGTGACCGCGGCGGCCGAGACGGGCACGAGCGTGGTGCAGGACTTCGTGGCGCCGCGCACGTGCAGGCTGGCGATGGTCGCCGACGACGCGGACGAGACGCACGACGTGGACGTGGCCCCGGTGTTCGGCCCGCTGCTGTTCGGCGGCCGTCCGGCGGGCGTGTTCTCGCGGTTCTTCGGCGACGGCGCCGCGGGGATCGTCAGCGTCCTGGGCGCCCACAGCTCCGACGACTGCGTGGTCGCGGTCTAGCGGGGAGGGTCCCGGGCGGGGCGGGCGTGTCCCGGGCGGGCGGGTCCCGGGCGGGGCGGCTGCTCTGCCGGGTGATCGCCGACGCGCCGCCCGCGGCTGGGGCCCGGCCGCCCCGCGGCGGCGGGCGGGTCCGAGCCGTCGCGACCGCCGGCGTCGTCGGGCTGATCGGGGCGGGGCAGGCTCGGCGACCCCACGCGTACGCGCGAGACCGTGAAGTCGAACAGCCGCCCAGACCCTCGGGCTGGGCGGGCGGTCCGGGCGGGGCGGGTCCCGGGCGGGCGATCCGCGCGGGGCAGCCTCGGCGACCCCGCGCCTACACACGAGAACGGAAGCCGAGCCGCCGCCCGGACCCCCGGACCGGGCGCGGACGCCCGCCACCCGGACCGACCGTGGCGGCCACCCTCGTCACCATCGCCACGCCCCCTCCCTGCGCAGGCGAATACCCGCTCTTCTGGGGTAACGCCCCCGCCCGCCCGCGCGTGTCTGCCCAGCCCCGCCCACCGCAGTCGGCAGGCTCAGCGCGTATGAAGACCTCCCGACTGATCGCCGCCGCCGTCGCGACCGTCGCCGCTCTTCCGGCCGCCGCGCTGTACGCCACCAGCAGCGCCCTCGCCTCCGACGGGCCGCGCAGCGGGGCGCCCACCGTGCAGGCGCCCGGCTCGACCACGAGCTACAGATACTGTCCGAACTCGTCCAGCACCCGCAGCACCTCCGACTCGCCCTCCGGCGGCAGTTGCAGCACGACCTCCTCGACGCCCAGCTCGGCGTAGTGCGCCAGCTTCCCGGGCGTCGGCAGGACCGCGTACGGGACCACTTGGAGCGCGCCCGGGTCCCGGCCCGCCTTCTCCCAGACCTCGCGCAGCGCGGGGACCGCCTCCGACAGGCCCCGGCCGCCGATCGGGAGCCAGCCGTCCGCGTACCGCGCGATCTGTGAGAACAGCTTCGGTCCCGCCGCTCCCCCGACCAGCGTGCGCGGCGCGCCGCCCGCGGGCTTGGGGAAGGCGTGCGAGGCGCGGACCGAGCCGAACTCCCCCTTGTACGCGGTGGGCTCCGCCGCCCACAGCGCCCGCATCAGCGCCATCCGGTCCTGGGCCAGCTCGCGGCGCGTGGACCACTCCACGCCGTGGTCCGCCGCCTCCTCCCGGTTCCAGCCGAAGCCGACGCCGAGCGTGAACCGGCCGCCCGACAGATGGTCGAGGGTCGCGATCTGCTTGGCCAGGTCGATCGGGTCGTGCTGGGCGACCAGCGTGATGCCCGTGCCGAGACCCAGCCGGGTCGTCACCGCCGCGGCCTGGCCGAGGGCGACGAACGGGTCGAGGGTGCGGCCGTACTCCGCCGGCAGCTCGCCGCCCGCCGGGTACGGCGTGCTGCGCTCCACCGGGATGTGGGTGTGCTCGGGCAGATAGAGCCCGGCGAAGCCGCGCTCCTCCAGCTCCCGCGCCAGCCGCACCGGTGTGATCGTCTCGTCCGTCAGGAAGATCGTGGTCGAGATCCGCATCGGGCTCCTCCTCGTACGTCGTCTCTGGTGGCGGGGCCAAGGTATGCCGTACGGCGTCGAATGCCGAGGGGGCCGTGCGCCGGACGGGGGCGGCGAGGACCGCCCGGCCATCCCCGTGCCATCCCCGTGCCATCCGTCGACTCCCTTCCCTTGCACGGCAGTTCACGGCTCAATACCAGGGTTTGAGTGCGTCACCTCTGTCCTCTCACCACCCTGGGGAGCCGACGGCATGTGCAACGACGAACACGCACCGCACGCCCACCGCGCGGAACACGAGGTACGACGGCGCGGACTGCTCGTGACCGGAGCTGCCGCCGCGCTTACGTTGGGCAGCGTGAGCTTCGCGAACGCGACACCACACGGCAACGGCAACGGCAACAGCGGCGGCAGCGGCAGCGGCAGCGGCGAGCAGACCCGGGTCGTCCGCGGCACGCTGCCGCCCGGCGCGCCCGACTTCGTCTATCTGCCCGTCGAGATCCCGCGCGGGGTACGCGAGATCCATGTCTCGTACGCCTACGAACGGCCCGCCATGCCGCCCGGCACGGTCGGCAACGCCCTGGACATCGGCGTCTTCGACGAGCGCGGGACCGAGCTCGGCGGAGAGGGCTTCCGAGGGTGGTCGGGCGGGGCGCGCACGGAGTTCTTCATCCGGGCCGACGAGGCGACGCCGGGCTACATCCCGGGGCCGATCCGCGCGGGCGTCTGGCATATCGCCCTCGGCCCGTACACCGTCGCCCCGCAGGGCCTGCCGTACACGGTCACCGTCACGATCCGGCACGGCGCGCCCGGCACGGCGCCGAAGCCGGTCTACCCGCCCGAGCGGGCCAAGGGGCGCGGCCGCGCCTGGTACCGGGGCGACTGCCATATCCACTCCTGGCACTCGGACGGCAGGCGCACCCCCGCCGAGATCGCCCGGCTCGCCCGGGCCGCGGGGCTCGACTTCATCAACTCCTCCGAGCACAACACCCACTCCGCGCACGCGCACTGGGCGGACCAGGCGGGCGACGACCTGCTGATCCTCACCGGCGAGGAGGTCACCACCCGCAACGGGCACGTCGTCGCGCTGGGCACCGACCCGGGCACGTTCGTCGACTGGCGCTACCGGGCCAGGGACAACCGCTTCGGCCGCTACGCCCGCGAGATCAGACGGGCCGGCGGCCTGGTCGTCCCCGCCCACCCGCACGCGACCTGCATCGGCTGCAGCTGGAAGTTCGGCTTCGGCGAGGCGGACGCGGTGGAGGTGTGGAACGGCGCGTACACCCCCGACGACGAGATGTCCCTCCTCGCCTGGGACAGCGCGCTCGTGGCGGCCGCCCACTCCGGCAGGCGCTGGATCCCGGCCATGGGCAGCAGCGACGCCCACCGCGACCCCGACCCGATCGGCACTCCGCAGACGGTCGTCCTCGCCGACGACCTGACGCGCGAGGCGATCCTGGCGGGGATCCGGGCGGGACGCTCGTACGTCGCCGAGTCCCGGGCCGTCGCGCTGGCCTTCTCGGCGGCGGGCGGACGCGGCCGGCACGCGGGCATCGGCGAGCGGCTGCGCGTCGACGCCGACGACCCGGTGACGGTCCGTCTGGAGGTGACGGGCGCGCCGGACTGCACGGCCCGCATCGTCACGGACCAGGGCGTCCTGCACTCGGCGACGCTGCCCGCGTCGGGGACGGGGACGGTGGAGTGGCGCACGACGGCCCAGTACGCGGCCTACGTACGGGCGGAGGTCCGCCGCGCGCCGGTCGTCCCGGGGCTGCCGGGCCCGCTCGTGGCCTTCACCAACCCGGTGTTCCTGGGCGCCTGACGCCGAGCACGAGCGACCGGGCCGGCCCCCGCGGAAGGGGGCCGGCCCGGCCTTCTGGAGCTGCGTGCGGAGGGTCGCGGGGTCAGTCGGCGACGACCAGCGCGGGCGTCTCCTTGGTGAGCACCTCGCCCTTGAAGAACGCCGGGCTGCGCCGCTCGGTGATCAGCATGAGCACCAGGCCGAGCGCCAGCAGGCCCACGCCGATCACGAAGACCGAGCCGACGCCGAAGACCGCCGAGCCGCTGCCGTACGCCGGGTCCCACATGTCGTACAGCGTCTTGCCGAAGACGGCCGTCAGCAGGACGCCGCCGAGGACCGGGCAGAAGCCCTTGAAGAGGAAGTCCCGGCCGGAGCGGAAGAGCTCGCGGCGGAAGTACCAGGCGCAGGCGAAGGCCGTGATCGAGTAGTAGAAGCAGATCATGAGGCCGAGCGCGTAGATCGTGTCGACCAGGACGTGCTCGCTGACCAGGGTCATCACCGTGTAGAAGACGCCTGTCGCGATGCCCGCCATGACGGTGGCGCGGCCGGGGGTCTTGAAGCGCGGGTGGACCTTCGCGTACGACGGCGGGAGCGCCTCGTACGTCGACATCGCCAGGACCGTGCGGGCCACCGGGATGAACGTCGTCTGGAGGCTGGCCGCCGCCGAGGCGAGGACGGCGACGAAGAGCAGGATGCCGAGCGTGGGGCCCATCACCGGGCCCGCGAGGGCGGCGAAGACGTTGTCGGAGGTCTCCGGGTTGGCGAGGCCGAGGCCCTCGTCGCCGGCGCCGACGGCCATCTGGGCGGCGATGCCGGTGGCCAGGTAGGAGCCGACCAGGACGACCATCGCGATCAGGGCGGCGCGGCCGGGGGTCTTCGCGCTGCCGGTGGTCTCCTCGTTCGCGGTCAGACAGGCGTCCCAGCCCCAGTAGATGAAGATCGCCAGGGAGAGGCCCGCGGTGAAGGCGGAGAAGGACTCGACCGCGAAGGGGTTCATCCAGGACCAGGAGAAGTCGACGCCGGTGTCGAACGCGCCGCTGCCCGCCTTCTGGAAGGCCATCGCCACGAACACGGCCAGCACGAGGAGTTGGAGGCCCACCAGCGCGTACTGCACGCCCTTCGTCGCGGTCATGCCGCGGTAGCTGATCGCCGTCGCCACGGCGACCAGGGCGAGACAGGTGACGATATGGACGGCCTTGTCGTCGTCCAGCGCCGCTATGGACTCGTTGCCGGTGATCTCGCCGGCCAGGAGCCAGAAGTAGGAGGTGGCCACGCCGGCCAGGTTCGAGAGCACGATGATCGTCGCGATCACCAGGCCCCAGCCGCACATCCAGCCGATGCGCGGGCCGAACGCCTTCACCGTCCAGGTGAAGGAGGTGCCGCAGTCCGGCATCACGCGGTTGAGCTCGCGGTAGGCGAAGGCGACCAGCAGCATCGGCAGGAAGCCCGCCAGGAACACCGCCGGCATCTGCAGTCCGACCTCGCCGGCGGTGGAGCCGAGCGTCGAGGTCAGACAGTAGACCGGGGCGACGGTCGAGATGCCGATGACGGCGCTGCCCATCAGTCCGACGGAGTTCCCGCCGAGTCCCTTGCCGCGTACGCCGCCGTCGGTGGCGGCGACGCCCCGTACCGTGTCTCCGGCCTGGGGCCGCGTGTCCAGCTGAGTCATGTGGAGGACGGTAAAGGCTGCGGTTTCCACATACGGAGCGCCGGAGTCGACCCCCTTGATCCTTGAATTTCATGCCCGGATTAATGAACGGCACATGAATGAAAGATCAAAAGGGGCAGTCGTCAGGGAATCGACAGGCGTGAGGGCAGTGCTTCCGGAATGCGAAAACCGTAGGGCTGTCCGTTTTGGGGCATTTCAAAATTTCCCGCGGCCTTTTCCGGACCCCCCGCCCGTCTGTCTCGGCCGCCCTTCAGCCCGGCCACACCACCGCCTGCGTCTCGCTGTACGCGTGCAGGGCGTACGACCCCACATCGCGCCCCACCCCGCTCTGCTTGAACCCCCCGAACGGCGCCTCCATGTTCCTGCCGATCGTGTTGATGCCGACGCCGCCCGCCCGCAGCCGCCCCGCCACCCGGAACGCCCGCGCCACATCGCCCGACCAGACGTAGTCCAGCAGCCCGTAGTCGCTGTCGTTGGCCAGCGCGACGCCCTCCTCCTCCGTGTCGAAGGGGACGACCACGACGACCGGGCCGAAGATCTCCTCCCGGACGACCCGCATGTCGTTGGTGCAGTCGGCGAAGAGCGTCGGCGCGACGTAGAAGCCGCGGTCCATGGCGGGACGCTCGCCGCCCGCGACCACGCGCGCGCCCTCCTTCCGCCCCAGCTCTATGTACGACTCGACCCGGTCCCGGTGGGCCGCCGAGATCACCGGGCCGACCACCGTGCCCCGGTCCGCCGGATCGCCGACCTTCAGCCGGCCCGCGTACTGCCGCAGCATCTCCACCAGCCGGTCGTGGACGCCGCGCTGCGCGATCACCCGCGTGGGCGCCGTGCAGATCTGCCCGCTGTAGAAGGAGAACGTGGTGCCGACGCCCATCACCGCGGACTTGAGGTCCGCGTCGTCGAAGACCAGCGCCGCGCCCTTGCCGCCCAGCTCCATCAGCTGCCGCTTCATCCCGCGGCCGCAGACCTCCGCGATGCGCCGGCCGACCGCGGTCGAGCCGGTGAAGCTGACCATGTCGACGTCCGGGGAGTCGACGGCGGCCTCGCCGACGGCGGGCGCGGCGCCCGTCACCACGTTCACCACACCGGGCGGGACGCCCGCCTCCGCCAGCGCCTCGGCCATCCGGTAGACGGAGAGCGGGTCCTGCGGGGCGGGCTTCACGACGACCGTGTTGCCCATGGCGAGCGCGGGGGCGACCTTGCCTGCCGCGTTCGCCCAGGGGTTGTTGTACGAGGTGACGCAGGTGACCACGCCCACCGGGCGGCGTACCGCCACCGCCCCGAAGACGCCCGCCCCGCCCATCGGGCCCGCCGCGTTGATCTGCGGGGGCAGCGGCTGCTCGACCGGCTCCAGCGCGCCCCTGGCGTAGCGCCGGAAGCGGGCCGCGCCCACCGCGACCTGCATTCCGCGCGCGGTGGCGGTCGTCGCGCCGGTCTCGGCGCGGGCGAGCTCGGCGTACGGCTCCGCCTCCCGCTCGATCACGTCGGCCGCGGCGTCGAGGATGCGGGCGCGCTCCTCGGGCCGGGTGCGCGACCAGGCGGCGAAGGCGTCCCGGGCGGCCGCGGCCGCCTGGTGGACCTGGTCGCGGCTCGCCTCGGGGGCGAGGCCGACCGTCTCCTCCGTCGCCGGGTCGACGACCTCGTAGTGCCCATGGGCCGGCTCGACCCACTCCCCGCCGATGAACAGCTGCTGGCTCACTTCGTCGACACCGTCCTGGTGTCGCGTCCGGAGCGCAGGACCGTGCCCGGCACGGCGCCGGTGACCTGGTCGTCCCGGATCGTCTCGACGCCGTTGACCCGCACCGAGACGATGCCGACGGCCTTCGCGTCCAGGCGCGGGCTGCCGCCGGGCAGATCGTGCACCAGGGTCGCCGGGCCCGCCTCGATCCGCTCCGGGTCGAACAGCACCAGGTCCGCGTGCCAGCCCTCCTGGACGCGGCCGCGCTCGCGCAGGCCGAAGAGCCGGGCCGGGTCGTCGGTCAGCATCTTCACGGCCTCCTCCAGGCCGACGAGCCTGCGGCCGCGCAGACAGTCGCCGAGGAAGCGGGTCGTGTACGGCGCCCCGCACATGCGGTCCAGGTGCGCGCCCGCGTCGGAGCCGCCGAGCAGGACGTCCTCGTGCTGCCAGGTCTGCTGGCGCAGCTCCCAGGAGGCGGGGTCGTTGTCGGTGGGCATGGGCCATAGGACCGTGCGCAGCTCGTCGGCGGCGCAGATCTCCACGAGGCAGTGGAAGGCGTCCTGGCCGCGCTCGGCGGCGATGTCCCTCACCACGCGCCCGCTCAGGCCCTTGTTCGCCTCGGAGTAGGTGTCGCCGATGACGTACCGGCCGAAGTCGGCCAGCCGGCGGAAGACCCCGGCCTCCTTGGAGCCGGCGCGGCGGAGCATCTCGGCGCGGACGTCCGCGTCGCGGAGCCTGTCGATCCGCTGCGGGACGGGCAGCCCGAGTATCTCGCCCCAGCCGGGGATGAGGTTGAGGGCGCAGAACGTGCCGAGGGACATGTTCATGGGCGTGAGGATCGGCATGGTGAGCGCGACGATCCGGCCGCCCGCCTTGCGGGCGCGCTCGCTGGGCTCCAGCTGGCGCGGCACGCGCTCGGGGACGGCGGCGTCGATGGTCAGCACGTTCCAGTTCAGCGGCCGTCCGGCGGCCGCGCTCATCTCGACGAAGAGGTCGATCTCGTCGTCCGAGAACTGGTCGAGGCAGCCGGCGACGATCGCCTCCAGCTGGGTCCCCTCGTGCTCGGCGACGGCCCGGCTGAGGGCGAGGAGCTCCTCGGGCCGCGCGTGCCGGGACGCGACGGGCTCGCCGTCTCCGTCGGAGTGGGTCGAGGACTGCGTGGTGGACAGGCCCCACGCGCCGGCGTCCATCGCGTCGTGGAAGAGCTGGAGCATCGCGTCCAGCTGCTCGGGCGTGGGCTGGCCGCCGACGGCGTCGGGGCCCATGACATAACGGCGCAGCGCGCAGTGCCCCACCATGAAGCCCGCGTTGACGGCGATCCTGCCTTCGAGGGCGTCCAGGTACTCCCCGAAGGTGTGCCAGCTCCACGGCGCGCCCTCCTCCAGGGCGACCAGGGACATGCCCTCGACCTTGCTCATCATCCGGCGCGTGTAGTCGGCGTCCTCGGGGCGGTCGGGGTTGAGCGGCGCGAGGGTGAAGCCGCAGTTGCCGCCGGCGACGGTGGTCACGCCGTGGTTCAGGGAGGGGGTGGCGTACGGATCCCAGAACAGCTGGGCGTCGTAGTGCGTGTGCGGGTCGACGAACCCGGGGGCGAGCACGAGCCCGGACGCGTCCTCGCTGGTCCTGGCCTCCTCGGCGACGGCCCCGGGCGCGGCGATGACGGCGATGCGGCCGTCCCTGACGCCGACGTCGGCGACGTAGGCGGGCGCGCCGGTCCCGTCCACGACGGTCGCGGAGCGAATGAGGTGGTCGAGCATGGCGTGAAGCCCCTTCCGTACGCGGTGAGTTCATGGCTCCGGCCGGGCGCGCGCGGCAGGCCGCTGCCGAGAGCGCTCCGGCCGGAGCGAGGGGCGACGGTCCGGGAGACGTCGCCGTCCATGGGGTGCGAGTCCCGCCCCGCCGGCGAGGGAGACCGGGCAGGGAGACCGGGCAGGGGCGGATCCCCGACGGGCTGGGCCGTCAGGACCCGATGAGCTGGACCTCAGGACCCCGCGGGCTGGACTGTCAGGACCCCGACGCTGCGCGGAAGCGGCTCGTCCGGTGGACCGGGTCCGTGTCGATCTTCGGGATCACGTGCTCCCCGATCAGCCGGATCGACTGCAGCGTGTCCTCACGCGAGATCCCGATCGGCATCCCGAACGACAGCTGGTCCGCCCCCGCCTGCTCCCACCTCTTACACTGCGTCAGCACCTCGTCCGGGTCGCCGCAGATCAGCAGCTCCTCGGCGATGAGCAGTTCGACGATCTCCTCGTTGAACTCCGGCAGCGTCTCCGGCCAGACCGGGAAGCCCTCGGGCCGCGGGAAGGTGTCGTGGTAGCGGAAGACCAGCGACTGCAGATAGTTCAGCCCGCCGCCCGCCGCGATCCGTACCGCCTCCTGGTGGGTGGGCGCGCAGATCGCCGTCGAGGTGACCATCACGTTGTCGTTGACGAAGTCGCCGACGGGCTCCGCCTCGAGGATCGCCGTCTTGTACTGCTCCAGCACCCACTCCATGTCGGAGACCTTCTGCACGCTGAAGCCCAGCACCCCCAGCCCCTTCTTGGCCGCCATGGCGTACGACGGCGGCGACCCGGCCGCGTACCACATGGCCGGATGGGACTTTCCGTACGGCTTGGGCAGGACCTTGCGGGGCGGCAGCGACCAGTGCTTGCCCTGGAAGCCGACGTACTCGTCCTGGAGCCACATCTTGGGGAACTCGGCGATCGTCTCCTCCCAGAGCTCCTTGGTGTAGTTCATATCGGTGACGCCCGGTATGAACCCCAGGATCTCGTGCGAGCCGGCCCCGCGCCCCGACCCGAACTCGAAGCGGCCCTCGGAGAGGTGGTCGAGCATCGCGACCTTCTCGGCGACCTTCACGGGGTGGTTGACGGGCGCCAGCGGGTTGAAGATGCCCGACCCCAGGTGGATCCGGTCCGTGGCGTGCGCGAGGTAGCCGAGGAACACGTCGTTGGCGGACAGGTGCGAGTACTCCTCCAGGAAGTGGTGCTCGGAGGCCCAGGCGTACTTGAACCCGGACTTGTCCGCCTGGATGACGTACTCGGTCTCCTCCATCAGCGCCTTGTGCTCGGCGAGCGGGTCGGTCTCGGCGCGCTTTCCGACGTATCCCTGTACAAAGAGCCCGAATTCCACGTTCTTCTCCTTCGGGGGTCTGGGGGTTCGCCCCCAGAAGGCCGCAGTGCCGTCCGTCAGGATTCCCAGCTACCTGACGAACCGTCAGATCTCTCGATGCCGTCGACTGTTCCACCGCGTGCGCGAGGCGTCAATACCAATAACTGACGATGCGTCAGAACAGGCTGACGCCGGCCAGCCAGCCCCCGTCGATGACGAACGGCTGGCCGGTGATGTACGAGGAGTCGTCGCAGCTCAGGAAGAGCGCGAGCCGCGCGACCTCCTCCGGCCGCCCGATCCGCCCGAGCGGCACGAGCTTCTGGTAGAGCCCGGCGACCGCCTGGGGGTCCACGCCGTCCGGGTTGCTCATCGCGGTGTCCACCGCGCCGGGGCAGACCGCGTTGACCCGGATCCCCCGCGCGGCCAGCTCCACGGCCGCGACCCTGGTCAGACCGAGGATCGCGTGCTTGGTCGCCGCGTACGCGCCCACGCCCGCCATGCCCGTCAGGGCCGTGTACGAGGCCGTGTTGACGATGGTGCCGCCGCCCGCCGCCTCGATCTCGGGCGCGACGGCGCGTATCCCGAGGAACGCCCCGACCTGGTTGACCTGCGTGATCAGCTGGAACTCCTCGAGCGGGGTGGAGACCAGCTCGTTGAAGCGCAGGATGCCCGCGTTGTTGACGAGCCCGTCGATCTTCCCGAAGGCGTCCTTCGCGGCGGCGACGGCGGCGGTCCACTCCGCCTCCTGGCTCACGTCGAGATGCACGTACACGGCGTTCGACTCGCCGAGCTCCTTGGCGAGGGCCTCGCCCTGGTCGTCCAGCACGTCGGCGAGCACCACCCGCGCGCCCTCCGCCGCGAAGAGCCGCGCCTCCTGCTCGCCCTGCCCGCGCGCCGCACCCGTGATCAGGACGACCCGGCCGTCGAGCTTTCCCATGCTGCTCTCCTCAGTTCAAGTGGGCTCAGTTCAGGTGCGGGGCGGTTCAGGTGCGGGTCAGTTCAAGTGGGGGTCAGTTCAGGTGGGGTGCGACCTCGGCGGCGAAGGCCGCCATCTGGTCGGTGAGCTCGCCGCGGCTCCGGCTGCGGAACCGGACCTGGATCTGGTGCACGCCCATCGCGGCGTAGGCGCGCAGCGACTCGGCGAGGGCGTCGGGCTTGCCGGTCAGGGTGCGCCGGCCGGTGTGCCACGTCGGCTCGCCCACGTACAGCGGCTCGGCGATGGCCCCGATCTCGATGGGCTCCTCGATCCCGGCCACTTCGCGCAGCGCCTTCAGCCGGGCGATCTGGGCGGGGAGCCGGTCGCGCGGGTCGCCCTGGGGCAGCCAGCCGTCGCCGCGCACGGCCGCCCTGCGCACGGCGGCGGGCGAGGAGCCGCCGACCCAGAGGGGGACGCGGCGCTGGGCGGGCCGCGGCCGCTGCCCCAGCCCGCTGAAGGCGAACCGCTCTCCGCTGAACTCGGGGTACTCCTCCGCGCCGAGCGCCGCCCTGAGCGCGTCCATCGTCTCGTCGAGCACCGGCCCGCGCTGCTCGAAGTCGACGCCGAGCGCCTCGAACTCCTCCTTGACGTGCCCTGCCCCGACCCCGAGGACCAGCCGCCCGCCGGAGAGGCAGTCCACGGTCGCGTACTGCTTGGCGGTCGCGAGGGGGTGCCGCAGCCCGACGACGGCGACATGGCTCAGCAGCCGTACGCGCTCGGTGACGCCCGCGAGGAAGGAGAGCGTGGCGACGGGGTCGTACCAGACGGTGGACATGGCGTCGGCGAGGCGGCGCGGGATCGCCACGTGCTCGCAGCTCGCGAGGTACGCGAAGCCGCACCGGTCGGCGGTTCTGGCGATCTCGACGAGGTCCTCGGGGCCGGCCTCGGTCTCCCAGGACTCGGCGTAGAGGGTGCTCTGCGACTGAATGGGGAGCTGCATGCCGTACGACAGCTGTCCTTGGGGCAGTATTCGCACCGTTCGCCGCCTCCTCGCAGTGAAGCTGACATGTCGTCACCTGATCGGACGAGGTCATCGTCGTACCTGACGGTTCATCAGACAAGAGGCGTGCGGCGGCGCGCTCCAGGGCGAGGTCAGCTCATGTGGAACCCCAGCGTCAGCTCACATCGAACCCCAGCGCCGAGGCGATGACCGCGGCCTGCTCCAGGTCGATCTTCGCGCCCGCGATGTCGACGGCGAGCGGGTCGAGGGAGCTCAGGTCGCTGCCGCGCAGATCGGCCCCGGCCAGCTTCGCGCCGCGCAGCATCGCCCCGGACAGGTCCGTGCCCGTCACGGTCGCGGCCTCCAGCCGGGCCGCGGTCAGGTCCGCCTCCCGCATCCGGACGCCGTCGAAGACGGCCTTGCGCAGATCGGCGCCCGGCAGGCCGACGAAGGACCAGTCTCCGCCGGTCACCGAGAAGACGTTGAAAGTGCACTGCTGGAAGAGGCTGCCGACGGCCTTGCACTGCTCGAAGCGGGTGTCGAAGAAGACGCACCGCTTGAACGTGCAGTTGGTGAAGGCGGCGGCGGTGTGCACGGAGGCGTTGAAGCGCACGCCGGAGAAGGTGCACGCGTCGAACACGCCGCCTTCGTTGCGCACCTCGGTCCAGTCGGTGTCGAGGAAGGTGTGGCGGGCGAGCCGGAGTCCGGACAGATCGCGGCCGTACCAGTCCTCGCCCCTGACCACGACGGCCTCGTCGGGCACGGGGGCCTGGCGCGAGACGGGGTCGACGTCGGGGCGTTCGCGTCTGCTGGGCATGCTCCCGATTGAACACCTCGCCACTGACAACGGCGCTCCGAGCGCTGAGCGCTGCCCTCCCGGCCCTCAGCGCTCAGCCGCCGGCTCCCGGCCTCCGGCTTCCGGACCTCCCCCGCTCTCAGCCGAGCAGGGCGTAGACCGTGCTGGCCCGGGCGGCGGGCTCGTCCGTGCCCTCGGCGGTCATGACGACGTCCGCGAAGGCCATACGGCGGCCGAGCTTGGTGACGCGGGCCTCGACCAGCACGTCGGCGCCGAGGACGGCGCGCTGGAACGAGGTGGACTGCTGGACGGTGGTCATCGGCCCATAGGCGCCGCGGGCGGACGCGACGGCGATGACGGTCGCGGTGTCCGCGGCGGCCATCAGCGCCTGCCCGGACATGCCCCCGCCCTCCCGCGCGAGCCGGTCGGTCCAGGGCAGCCGCAGCACGGCGTGCCGCTCGCCGGCTTCGACGACGCGGAGCCCGAGGTCGAGCACCCAGGGGGCGAAGTTGTCGGCGAGGATCTTCTCGGCTTCGGCGAGGGGGAGCGTCATGGGTCGATGGTGGCGGCTGCGGGCGAGCGCCACAACACCCCGCGCGACGCCTCGCGTCACGACACGGAGCTGGTCTCTCGCGGTCCTTCTGATGCCGAGGCCGCGCGCTGCGGCTGCGGCTGGGGCTGCGGGAGACCTGAGCGCTCCCCCACCCCCGGGAAGCGGCTCGACCCCCGCCCGAACCGCGTCGCGGCGGTTCGGGCGGAGGCCGGTGGGGCTCAGAGCGCGCGCAGCGCGCCCCATGTCTGCGGGCCGACGACGCCGTCCACCTGGAGCCCGTTCACATCCTGGAAGTGCACGACCCAGCTCTCCGTACGGGGCCCGAAGGCGCCGTCCACGGCGATCGCGTTGCCGCCTGCCCAGTAGTTGATGAGGCACTGGATCTCTCGGACCCGGTCGCCGGTGTCGCCGCGCCGTGTCGTCGCGCTGCCGTCGTAGTAGCCGCAGTAGGCCGGCGCCGCCGGCATCACCGCCACGGCCGGAGCCGCCGCCGAAGTCGCGGAGTACGCGACCCCGGGGGTCATGGCCAGCATCAGCCCGGCCAGCATGGTCACTGCCGCGACCGCTGTGCGTTGACGCATGAGCATCGAAGAAATTCCCTCCCTTGGGCGGCGCGTCTCGCCGCAGGGGGAGGCTGGCGTTCTCAGGGCGCCGTCATGCGCGGGCGGTCCCTCTTTAACCCGCCCGAGTGATCATGGTCGGCACACCACGCCCATCGGGCACATCGACCACGAACAGGGTCACTTGGGCACGAGGGCGGTGCGCCCCTCGCGCCCCTCACGCGACGGCGCCGTCACTCACGTCGCACCCGTCACGCAGCCCCGTCGCTCACATCGCACCCGTCACTCACATCGCACCCGTCACGCGCCCGGTCCCGCACCGGGCCCGCACCCGTCACGCGCCCGGCCCCGCCCACAGCCCCTCGGGCGTCAGGCCCAGCAGGTCGATCGCGTTCCCTCGTACGATCCGGTCCACCACGTCCGGCGCGAGGTGGCCCATCTGGCTCTCGCCCACCTCCTTGGACTTCGGCCAGGTCGAGTCCGAGTGCGGGTAGTCCGTCTCGTACAGCACGTTCCCGACCCCGATCGCGTCCAGGTTCTTCAAGCCGAACGCGTCGTCGAAGAAGCAGCCGTACACATGCTCCGCGAACAGCTCCGACGGCGGGCGCGTCACCTTGTCGGCGACCCCGCCCCAGCCGCGGTTCTCCTCCCAGACCACGTCCGCGCGCTCCAGGATGTACGGGATCCAGCCGATCTGGCCCTCCGCGTACATGATCTTCAGGCCGGGGAAGCGCTCGAACTTGCCGCTCATCAGCCAGTCGACCATCGAGAAGCAGCAGTTGGCGAAGGTGATCGTCGAGCCGACCGCCGGAGGGGCGTCCGCCGAGGTCGAGGGCATCTTGCTGGACGAGCCGATGTGCATGGCGACCACGGTGCCCGTCTCCGCGCAGGCCTCGAGGAAGGGGTCCCACGCGTCGGTGTGGATCGACGGCAGTCCCAGATGGGGCGGTATCTCCGAGAAGCAGACCGCCCGCACGCCCCGCGCCGCGTTCCTGCGGACCTCCGCCGCCGCCAGCTCCGCGTCCCACAGCGGGATCAGCGTGAGCGGGATGAGCCGGCCCCGAGCGTCCGGGCCGCACCACTCCTCGACCATCCAGTCGTTGTACGCCCGCACCGCCAGCAGGCCCAGCTCGCGGTCCGGGGCCTCGGTGAAGGTCTGGCCGCAGAAGCGCGGGAAGGTCGGGAAGCAGAGCGCCGACTGGACGTGGTTGACGTCCATGTCCGCCAGCCGGTCCGGGACGCTGTACGAGCCCGGGCGCATCTGCTCGTAGGTGATGACCTCGAGCTTGATCTCGTCGCGGTCGTAGCCGACGGCCGTGTCGAGCCGGGTCAGCGGCCGGTGCAGATCCTCGTAGATCCACCAGTCGCCTATCGGGCCGTCGTCGCCCTTCTCGCCCATCACGGGGGCGAACTTGCCGCCCAGGAAGGACATCGACTTCAGCGGCGCCCTGACGATGCGCGGACCGATGTCCCGGTACTTCGAGGGGAGCCGGTCCCGCCAGACGTTGGGGGGCTCAACCGTGTGATCGTCCACCGAGATGATCTTCGGGAAGGTCTCCATGCGTTCCACGGTAGCGCCAATCTGACGATCCGTCAGCTAGCCGGACGAGCGGAGGCGGACCGGGGGCGGACCGGGACCGGCGGGGGTCCACGGGGGGCCTGCGGAGGCTTGCGGCCGGGCTCGGTGATCACTATGAACTCGGTCTATACACGCCGTGTATATTGCCTCGAACGCAGAAGCGGGGTCGTACCCCCAGGGGGGAATTCAGCATGTCCACAAAAAGCATGACATCGAAAGCCGGCATCGCCGTCGCAGCCGCTATAGCCGCTCTCACGCTCAGCAGCTGCTCTATGGAGACCACGTCTCCCGGCGCCGCACGCGACCAGGCCGGCTCCGACGCCAAGCCGCTGTCCGCGCAGGACGTGGACTGCGACAAGGCGAAGTGCATAGCGCTGACCTTCGACGCGGGCCCGGGCAAGGACACGCCTGAACTGCTGGACACCCTCAAGGCGAAGAAGGTCCCCGCGACCTTCTTCCTGCTGGGCAAGAACCATGTGCTCAAGCACCCCGACGTCGTACGCCGCATCGCCGACGAAGGCCACGAAGTCGCCAACCACACCTGGTCCCACCGGCGTCTCGACGAGCTGGAGACCGACGAGATTCGCGAGGAGCTGTCCCTCACCCAGGACGCCATAGCGAAGATCACCGGCAGCAGGCCGACGCTGATGCGACCGCCCCAGGGACGGATCAACGACGACGTCACCGAGGTCAGCAAGGAGCTCGGCCTGGCGCAGATCCTGTGGAGCGCCACCGCCAAGGACTACTCGACCACCGACTCCGAGCTCATCAAGACCCGGATCCTCGACCAGGCCGACCGCGACGGCATCATCCTGCTGCACGACATCTACGACGGCACCGTCCCGGCCGTCCCCGGGATCATCGACGAGCTGAAGAGCCGCGGCTACACGTTCGTCACCGTGCCGCAGCTGCTCGCCCCCGGGAAGGCCAACCCGGGCGAGGTGTACCGCCCGTAGAACCACCCGTAGAGCCACCGGTAGAACCGCCCGTAGACCACCAGTAGTCACCAGGAGAACCGCCCGCCGGGCCGTCCGCAGATCCTGCGGCGCCGTCCGAAGACCCGCCGGACGCCCTGCCCGGCGCCCCGCCCGTCGCCCCCGCCTGTGGAACCGAGATCGTCGAAGCGTGTTAGCGCAACGCCGCACGCGGGCAGGTGCGTGGAGGACCCGAGGAGGAGGTGCCCCGCTGCTGACGGGGCCACCATGCACAGGGCAGACTGTCGAGGGCGATTCCGGCAGCAGCGGGGGCAGGGGGCAGCTATGGACCGTGACAGCGGGCCACGCGTACCGGAGCAGCGCGCTCCGGTGCAGAGCGGCGGCGTTGACCTGCGCTTCAGCGTTCTCGGGCCCGTGCGGGCCTGGCGCGGCGGGGAGCCTCTGCCATCCGGTTCGCCGCAGCAGCGCGCCCTGTTGGCCGCGCTCTTGCTGCGCGACGGGCGCACCGCGACGGCATCCGAGCTGATCGACGCGATCTGGGGCGAGGACCCCCCTTCTCAGGCGCTGGCCGCCGTCCGTACGTACGCCTCCCGGCTGCGCAAGGTGCTGACGCTCCAGGCGCTGGTCAGCGAGTCGGGCGGCTATGCGATCCGGGTCAGGCGCGACGCTCTGGACCTCTCGGTCGCCCAGGAGTTGGCCGCGGAGGCGGAGAAGTCCCGTGCCGCCGGCGACCGCTGCCAGGCCAGAGCGCTGGTCGACAAGTCGCTGGGCCTGTGGGACGGCGAGCCCCTCGCCAATGTGCCGGGGCCGTACGCCGAGAACCAGCGGGCCCGTCTGGAGGAGTGGCGGCTCCAGCTCCTGGAGACCCGGCTCGACCTCGACCTGGAGGTCGGCTGCCACGCGGGCGCCGTCTCGGAGCTGACCGCGCTCACCGCCGCGCACCCGCTGCGGGAGCGGCTGCGCGAGCTGCTGATGCTGGCGCTGTACCGCAGCGGACGGCAGGCCGAGGCGCTGGCCGTGTACGCGGACACCCGTCGGCTGCTCGCCGAGGAGCTCGGCGTCGACCCGCGCCCCGAGCTCTCCCGGCTCCAGCAGCGCATCCTCCAGGCGGACGAGGAGCTGGCCAGGCCCAGCGAGGAGCCCGCCCCGGCCCCACAGCTGACCAGGCCCGCGCAACTGCCCGCAACGGTTCCCGACTTCACGGGCCGCGCGGCCTTCGTACGGGAGCTGAGCGCCCAGCTGGCCACCTCCGAGGGCTCCGTGATGGCGGTCTCGGCGCTCGCGGGCATCGGCGGCGTCGGCAAGACGACCCTCGCGGTCCATGTCGCGCACGAGGCCCGCCCGCAGTTCCCGGACGGCCAGCTCTATGTCGACCTCCAGGGCGCGGGCAACCGCTCCGCCGACCCGGAGACCGTCCTGGGCGCCTTCCTGCGCGCCCTGGGCACCGCGGACTCCGCGATCCCGGACACCCTTGACGAACGGGCCGCGCTCTACCGCTCGACCCTCGACGGCCGCCGGATACTGCTCGTGCTCGACAACGCCCGCGACGCCGCCCAGGTCCGCCCGCTGCTGCCCGGCACAGCCGGCTGCGCGGCGCTGATCACCAGCCGGGTGCGGATGGTCGACCTGGCCGGGGCCCACCTCGTCGACCTGGACGTGATGTCGCCGGACGAGGCCCTCCAGCTCTTCACCAAGATCGTGGGCGAGGAGCGGGTCACCTCCGAGCGGGAGGCCGCCCTCGACGTCGTCGCCGCCTGCGGCTTCCTGCCGCTGGCGATCCGCATCGCGGCCTCCCGGCTGGCGGCCCGCCGCACCTGGACGGTCTCGGTGCTCGCCGCGAAGCTCGCGGACGAGCGCCGCCGGCTCGACGAGCTCCAGGCGGGCGACCTCGCGGTGAAGGCCACCTTCGAACTCGGCTACGGCCAGCTGGAGCCGGCCCAGGCCCGCGCCTTCCGGCTCCTCGGCCTCGCCGACGGCCCGGACATCTCGCTCGCGGCGGCGGCCGCGGTGCTCGACCTCCCGCCCCAGGAGACCGAGGACCTGCTGGAGGCGCTGGTCGACACCTCTCTGGTGGAGTCGGCCGCGCCGGGCCGCTACCGCTACCACGACCTCGTCAGGCTCTACGCGCGTTCGTGCGTGGAGCGGGACGAGGAGCCGCCCGCGGAGCGGGAGTCGGCGCTCGCACGGCTGCTGGACTTCTATCTGGCGACGGCGACGCGGGTGTACGCGATAGAGCGGCCGGGCGACCGACTGGTGGACCACGTCGGGCCCGCCTCCTCCGAGGGGCTCGCCTTCGCCGACCGGCACGAGGCACAGGACTGGCTGTACGCCGAGGCGCACTGCCTGCTGGCGAGCGCGCGGCAGGCGTCGAGCGGCTCGCGGCTGCGGCTCGCCGTCGACCTGCTGTGGGCGGCACAGGACCTCGCGGAGTCCGGCGCCAACTGCAAGCTGTACGAGACCGTGGCCCGCACCGTGCGCGACGCGGCCGCCGCGGCGGGCGACGAGCGTACGGAGGCCCGCGCGCGGACCTCGATGACCAACGTCCACCTGGTGGCGGGCCGTTACGAGGAGGCCGACGAGGAGGCCAAGCAGGCGGCGGCGCTCGCCCAGTCCGCCGACGACCCCGCGCCGGTCTACTGGTCGGACAACGACCGCGGGATCATCGCCTTCAACCAGCGGTGGTACGCCGAGGCCGAGGAGCATCTGCGCCGTGCGAGCGCGGGCTCCCGACTCGACGGGAACCTGCCGGGCGAGGCCAGCGCGCTGTGCAACCTCTCGCGCATCCATCTGTCCATGGGGCGCACCCAGCAGGCCATAGCGCTCGCCGAGCAGGGCGTGGAGATCTACGTCCGCATCGGGCACACCCTGCGGCTCGCCAACGCGCGCTACGCCCTGGGCGTCGCGCTCACCCACGCGGGACGCCACACCGAGGCGCTGGAGCAGCTCATCGAGGCGCTGGAGCGGTTCGAGACGAACCGGCAGCGACTATGGGAGGGGACCACCCACTTCCGTATCGCACAGGCCCACTTCTCGGCCCGCAGGCCGGCCCGGGCGGCGCAGCACGCCGAGCAGGCCCTCGCGATCGGCTGCATCGGCGGCGACCGGACCCGGGCCCATGTGCTGATCACGCTCGGCCGGGCGCTGGAGGGCCTCGGCCAGGCGGACCGGGCGCGGGCCTGCTGGCGTGAGGCGCTGTCGCTGCACGAGCAGTCGGGGGCGGCGGACTCCACGGAGGCGGAAGAGGTACGGGGGCTCCTCAGTCCGCTGAGCGCGGCATAGGGGGCCCGTCGGGCGATGCGTGAGGAACTGTAGGCGAGGTGAGGCGCCGTCGGGCGCTGGGCGAGCAGCCGTCGGGCGGTGCATGAGGATCCGTAGACGATGGGCGAGGAGCCGTCAGGCAACGTGCGAGGAACGGTCAGGCGACGCGTGAGCAGCCGTCAGGCGACGGATGAGGGCGCGGAATCGGCGTCGCCCGCGTAGCGTGGCCGGACAGGCGGCCGGACAGGCGGCCGGACAGGCCGCACAGCCGGCCTCCGCGGAGGCCCTCGCACCCGTCCGAGGGTCCGGCCGCGCGGCAGCGCAGCCTTCCGTTTCTCGGTCCGGTTCAATCCGGTGCAGGCCCGCCGCCAGGGCGTTCATCGAATGTTTATGCTCGTCCGACATCCTCAAGTGCATTCGATCCGTCGCGTCGGGGGGCACACGGATCAACGGGACCGAAAGGTCCACTGGCCTTCTGTCCGGCGACCCTCGGGGGAGTCTCCGGGCAGAAGGCCACCTTCGGTCATGTCGGGCAATCCCATGGGGGACAGAAACATGAGCAACGCCGAGCAGAACAAGGAAGAGATCACCACGATGGGCGACCACCACACGCCGGCCCCGCCCAAGGACGGCATCACCACGATGGGCGACCACCACACTCCCGCGCCGCCGAAGGACGGGATCACGACCATGGGCGACCACCACACGCCGGCCCCGCCCAAGGACGGCATCACGACCATGGGCGACCACCACACTCCCGCGCCGCCGAAGGACGGGATCACCACGATGGGCGACCACCACACGCCGCTTCCGCCCAAGGGCTGAGCGCGGGGCTGAGAGCCAAGGGCCGAGAGCCGGGCCTGCACCCGGCTCCGCCACCACGGGGTGCGGCCGCGGCGGCGCGGAGGGGGAGCCGCCGCGGACGTAGGGAGTGAGCCCTCCCCGTCCCCGAGGCCACTTGCAGCTGGTTCCGGTTCAGGTCCGGAGCCAGCCGCAAGTGGCCTGATTTTTCCAGCCTGTTAGCCCACAGCCAGACACTTCGGTCAGATTCCGGCACCACAACGACAATTTCAAAAGGATCTTCCGCTAAAACGGCGCGCGATCGGTCGATGGCAGTGTGTACTGGGCGGGCCGCCCCCTCGGGGCGGCCCACACCCCTGCCTTCCCCGAGGTCTATTCGATGATCGAGATACCCGACCTGGCCGCCGGCGGCCTGGCGGCCGGGACCCTGTCGGCGTTCGTTCTGGGAGGCGGGCTACTGCGGTCCCGTCGTCAGCGGGCCCGACAGAGCGACGAGATCGCGGCCCTGCGGTCCCATCTGGACATGGCGCGGCAGGAGGTCGACCGCGCGACCCAGGCGTCGCGTCAGGAACTCGACCGCGCCGCGCAGGCGTCCCGTCAGGAACTCGAGCGGGCCACGCAGGCATCCCGCCAGGAACTCGACCACGCCGCCCAGGCGTTCACCGCCGAGATCGTCCACCTGGCCGAGCAGCGCATTCCGGCCGAGGCCACCCGCGCCGCCCACCCGCACATCCAGGTTCCGGGCCATCTGCACCCCGAGCTCGAGGGCACCGAGATCGGCGCCGGGCTCGACGACGTGCTGACCGGGCTGCTGACCGCCCTGGCCCAGGAGCGCAAGCGCGTCGACGCCGCCGCCCGCGCGGGCATGCGCGGCGCGACCCGCGAGATCCAGGCCGGGCTCTACCGCCTCCAGGACGTTCTGCGCGGGCTGCAACAGCGGTACGACGACCCGGAGCTGGCCCAGACCCTCTTCGCCCTCGACCACGAGAACGAGCAGTCCCTGCGGCGCGCCCAGGTCGCCGCCGTGGTCTGCGGCGCGTGGGTGGGCCTGGCCCGTGAGGAGTCGCACCTCGTCGAGGCGGTCACCGGCGGCCAGTCCCGGCTCGTCGGCTACCACCGGGTGCAGATCCACAACCACCTGGAGGAGGGCACCGCCCTCGTCTCGCACGCCGTCGAGCCGGTCGCCATCATCGTCGCCGAGCTGCTGGACAACGCCCTGCGGCACTCCTCGCCGGACACCTCGGTCGTCGTCAACCTCGAACGCGCCCACCACGGCGTCTCCGTCACCATCGACGACGCCGGAGTCGGCATGGCCGCGGACGAGCGCGCCTACGCCCAGCGGATGGTGGCGGGACGCGAGCCGATCCTGCTCTCCGAGCTCGGCGACCCACCCCGGATGGGGCTGGCCGCGATCGGCCAGCTGACCCGGCAGTTCGACCTCTCCGTCGATCTGTCGTCCCCCTCGCCCTATGGCGGGGTCCGCGCGGTGCTGCTGGTCAAGAACCATCTCCTCAGCCATATCGACGCCGTGCTGCGGCCGCCCGCGGCCAGCGCCCCGCGCTCCACCCGTCAGGCCGAGACTGCCTCCTCGGGGCCGCAGGCGGAGGCGGCCGTCGACGAGGACGCCGCCACGACGCATCTGGCCGTCGAAGCGCCCTACGCCGATGTGCGGATCCCCGCGCAGAGCTCTGGCCACAGCTCTGGCCACAACCCTGCCCACCGGCCCGCGCACGCTCTCGCCCCGCCCGCTTCCGCCGCCTCCGCTTCCGCAGAGCCCGCGGAAGACGGCGAGGTGCTCCCGCAGCGCCGCCGCCGGGTGCGCGCCGACCAACTGCCCGGGCAGGCCCCGCCGGTGCAGCCCAAGTCGCCCGCCCGCAGCCCCGAGGAGGCCGCCGCGGCCCTGGGAGCGCTGCAGACCGGGACCGCCGCCGCACGGTCCGCCCACGACACCACCGAAGGGAACGACCCCCGATGACCAGCCGCGACGCCGGCGACACGGCCTGGGTGCTCGATCCGATCCTGGAGATCCCCCATGTCAGGGCAGCCGTGCTGCTCACCAGGGACGGTCTCGTCTCCGGGTACTCCGCCGCGCTGTCCCAGGCCTCGGCCGAGCGGACCGCCGCCATCACCAGCACCGTGCAGGGCGCGTGCCGCACCGCGGCGGCCGCCTTCGCGGACCAGGACAACGCGGACGTCCGACAGGTCGTCATCGAGTCCGACCACGGCTACATCCTGGTCGTGCCCACCGCGCACGGCACCTGTGTGGCCGCGTTCGGCGACCCCGAAGTACGCCTCGATCTGCTCGCCCACCGGGTCCACTCGCAGGTGGCCCGGCTCGCCGAGAAGGCGATGGCCGTCGGGGCGCGCGGCGCCGATGGCGGCACTGCGGCATGACCGGCCGCCGGAGCGGCCGCCCCCTGGTCCCCGCCTATCTGTCCACGGGCGGGGTCGCGCGGCCAAGCCGCAACAGCCTTGAGCGTCTGTCGGTGCTGACCGGCGGGGGCGGGCCGATCCCCGCCGAACTCCCGGCGGCCCAGCACAGCCTGCTCCAGACGCTGGACGGCGGCTCGCTGACGGTGGTGGAGACGGCGGCCCTGCTGGAGCTGCCCGTCTCGGCCATCCGCGTGCTCGCCGCCGATCTGATCGACCAGGGGCTGGTGAGCGCGCGCCCACCCGTCCCCTTCGCCGCCCAGCCCGACCGTGACCTGTTGAAGAGAGTCGCCGATGGCCTCCGCGCCCTCAAGCTATAGCGGTCCCTCCAGCTATAGCGGTCCCGCCAGCCCTGGCAGCCCCGCTGGCCCTAGCAGCCCTGCCGGCCACGGCGGTCCCGCCGCCCAGGGCGGCCCTGGCGCCCCCAGCGGTCCCGCCGCCTATAGCGGTCCCGGCGGCCATGGCGGTCCCGGCGCCTATAGCGGAGCCATGGGCCACGCCGACCCCTCGCCCCACGGCGACTCCGGCCGCCAGAGCGACCTGCATCTGCCGGACACCGCCCGTGAACTGGTCAAGATCCTGGTGGCCGGCCCGTTCGGGGTCGGCAAGACCACGCTGATCGACTCGGTCTCCGAGATCCGGCCGCTGCACACCGAGGAGCAGCTGACCGAGGCGTCCGTGGCGGTGGACGACCTCGCCGGCGTACGGGACAAGACGACGACCACCGTCGCCATCGACTTCGGCCGGATCTCCCTGACCGGGGGGATCGTGCTCTATCTGTTCGGCACCCCGGGCCAGGAGCGCTTCCGCTCCCTGTGGGCCGACATCGCCTTCGGCGCGCTCGGCGCGCTCGTGCTGGTCGACACCCGCAGGATCGACGACTCCTTCGACGTGCTGGGACTGGTGGAGGAGTCGGGGCTGCCGTACGCCGTCGCGCTCAACACCTTCCCCGACTCCCGCCACTACACCGAGGAGCAGCTGCGCCGCTCCCTGGACCTGGAGCCCGAGACGCCGATGGTGATCTGCGACGCCCGCGACACCAACGCCTCCGTCGACGCGCTGCTCGCCCTCGTACAGCACCTGATCGACCGCAGCAGCTCCCCCTCGCAGCCCCACCCGCCGACGGAGACCCGGTGAACAGCTACCCCGCCCCCGCAGCCGCCTTCTCCCTGTCCGCGCCGGTGCGGCTGTGGGAGGAGGGCTTCGCCGCGGACCCGCACAGCTACTACGCGACCCTCAAGGCGCAGGGCCCGGTCGGCTGGGCCGAACTCGCGCCCGGCGTGCCGGCGTACGTCGTCACCGACCGCCGCGCCGCCCTCGATCTGCTGCACGACGCCGAGACCTGGTCGCACGACCCGCGGCCCTGGGAGGCCACGGTCTCCGAGGACTCCCCCATCCTCGGCATGATGCGCTGGCGGCCCAACAGCCTCTTCGCGGACGGCGACGCGCACATCCGCTACCGCCGCACCCTGATCGACGCCTTCGACCTCGTCGAGTCGCACGACCTGCGCGAGCGGGTGCACCGCGCCGTGGACATCCTGGTGACCCGGTTCGGCCCGCGCGGCTCGGCCGACCTGGTCGTCGACTTCGCCCGCCCGCTGATGGCGCTGATCTTCAACAACCTCTTCGGCCTGCCCGACAGCGAGAGCGGCCGGCTCAACGACGCGCTCGGCCAGATGATGGAGGGCGGCGAGCAGTCCGCGCAGGGCGAGATGGAGTACGGCCGGTACGTCCTGGAGCTCGTCGGCGCCAAGAGCGCGGAGCGCGGCGACGACCTGACCAGCTGGCTGCTCGACCATCCCCTCGAACTCACCCCCGAGGAGGTGACCTGGCAGGTCTTCCTCACCCTGGGCGCAGGCCACGAGCCGACGGCCAACCTGGTCTCCAACGCCCTGTCCCGCATCCTCGGCAACCCGGCGTACTACTCCACCCTCACCAGCGGCTCCCGCCCGGTGATGGACGCCGTCGTGGAGGTGCTGCGGTACGAGACCCCGCTGTCGAACTACGGCATCCACTTCGCCCGCGAGTCGCTCAGTTTCCACGGCGTGTGGGTCCAGGCAGCGATCCCCGTCGTCATCTCCTACGGCGCGATGGCCCACTTCGCGGAGAAGGACTTCGGCGGCGCCCACCATCCGCACGACGCCTCGCACATGTCGTGGTCGGCCGGCCCGCACTCCTGCCCGGTCAAGCAGCACACCCTGCTGATCGCCACCGAAGCCATCGAACGGCTCACCCAGTGGCTCCCGGACCTGGAGCCGCTCACCCCGCGCGAACGCCTGTCCTGGCGGCCGGGGCCCTTCCACCGTTCGCTGACGGCGCTGCCCGTCCGCTTCACCCCCCGCACCCCCGACCAGCCAGGAGACCGCGCATGACCGCGTCCAGCCGTGTGGCCATCGATCCGTTCGGCGTCGACATCCCCGCGGAGAGCGCGCGGCTGCGCGCGCTCGGCCCGGTCGTGCCCGTCGAGCTGCCGGGCGGGATCCCCGCCTGGGCGCCGACCGGGTACGACGCTCTGCGTTCCCTGATCCTCGACCCGCGGGTCAGCAAGGACCCGCGCCAGCACTGGTCGCTCTGGCCGCAGCTCGGCGAACACCCGGACTGGGGCTGGATCCTGGGCTGGGTCGGCGTGATCAACATGCTCTCGACGTACGGCCCCGACCACACCCGGCTGCGCAAGCTCGTCGCCCCGAGCTTCACCGCCCGGCGCACGGAGGCGATGCGCACACGCGTGGAGGAGATCACCGAGGAGCTGCTCGGCAAGCTGGCCGAGGCGGGATCCTCGGGCGAGACGGTGGACGTGAAGGCCGGGTTCGCGCATCCGCTGCCGATGCAGATGATCTGCGAGCTGTTCGGGGTGCCGGAGCATCTCCACGACGACACCGGGCGGCTGATCGCCGCGATCATGGACACCTCCGACCCCAGCCCCGCGCACGCCGCGTCCGTGCAGCAGCAGATCGGCACGGTGCTGCCCGCGCTCATCGGCTACAAGACCGAGCACCCCGGCGACGACATGACCACCGAGCTGATCAAGGTCCACAGCGAGGACGGCGACCGGCTCAGCGACGAGGAGCTGCTCTACACCCTCCTGCTCGTCATCGGCGCGGGCTTCGAGACCACGGTCAACCTCATCGGCAACGCGGTCGTGGCCCTGCTCGAGCACCCCGACCAGCTCGCCGCGGTCCGCGCCGGCGAGATCGGCTGGGACGCGGTGATCGAAGAGGTCCTGCGGGTCCATCCGTCGATCGCCAGCCTCCCGCTGCGGTTCGCGGTCTCCGACATCACGGTCGAGGGGGTGACGATCCCGGCGGGCGACGCGATCGTGACGACGTACGCGGCGGCGGGCTACGACCCCGAGCACTACGGCCCCGACGCGACCTCCTTCGACGCGAGGCGCGGGGCGGACGACCATCTGGCGTTCGGCATCGGCGTCCACCGCTGCATCGGCGCGCCGCTGGCCCGCATGGAGGCGGCGGTGGCACTCCCGGCCCTCTTCGCCCGCTTCCCCGACCTCGCGCTCACCTGGAAGCGGGACGAACTGCGCCAGGTCCCGTCCTTCATCGCCTACGGCTGGCAAGAGATCCCGGTCCGCGTGACGAGCTGAGCGGAGGGGGAGCCTCGCCCCGTACGCCCTACGGGCGTGTCCTCAATCGCCGGACGGGCTGAGTTTCCCAGGCTTGGACGCGCATATTCAGCCCCGCCGGCGATTGAGGCGCGGGGTCCGGGGCGGAGCCCCGCGGGCAGCCCGCACAGGGCACGTCACCGTCGCCCCGGGGGGCTACGCCCCCGTACGGCCTTCGGCCGTGTCCTCAATCGCCGGACGGGCTGGGTTTCCGGCGACTGAGGCGCGTATTCAGCCCCGCCGGCGTTTGAGGCGCGGGGTCCGGGGCCGCGCCCCGCG